>DATDWE010000021.1:0-8326 GCA_035289765.1 Candidatus Nanoarchaeia archaeon | reverse complement strand
TCCTTTTCAACAGCATCAAGGGCAATCAGCCCATAAGATGAGAGCTTCTGGGCTGACTCCAGCGGATAAGAGCTGCAGCAGGCTTTTTTCCCTGCCTCAGAAAGCTTAATTGTATAAGAATTCTTTTCTATGACCTCATGGTTATAAAGCGTCTTCAGAATGTTTATCGCTGTCCTGTCTGTCAGCAGGGGGTGGAGTTTCATGAGAGCAGATTAGAACATGGGGTTTTTAAGCTTTGTTGTATTGGAGTAGTCAATATCATAGATCAGATTGCAGAAAGAATATCATTTCTTTATTTTCCTTACAATGCCTTTGTTAGCATCAACTTCTACTATATCTCCATCTTTCAGAACCTTGGTGGCTTTTTCAGTCCCGATGACTGTAGGAATCTTAAGCTCTCGGGCAACAATTGCAGCATGGCACAAGATGCCTCCTGCATCAGTCACAACAGCACCTGCTTTTTTCATCAAAGGCAGGAATTCCGGCCTAGTCATACCTGTGACAAGGATGTCGCCCTGTTCAAAATTCTTGAATTTAGACGGATCAAAGACTATTCTGACCTTCCCCTTGACCAAACCCCTAAAAGCAACAGCGCCCTTTATTTCAGTGATGCCCAATGCACCTATCATGATCCCTTCTAAATGCTTAACCTCATCACGGGTAACTAAAGTATAGACTCCATTCTCAAAGACCAGGGCATTGCTTTTGAATCTCTCCTCTAAAACTGATTTATCAGGCAATATTCCCTTTTCTAGATATTGGCCAAATTCCTTGTCAGTGCAGGACAAGATCAAATCAACTCCATAGTCATTAGCCTTGCTGATCTCGCCTGCAAATCTTCTCATGAATTTCTCTGTCTCTGTATACACATTCTCTGAGTATAACCTTGTTTCATCGCACAATGAGATATGTCTCTCAAACAATTCCTTGGGCAAGAAGTTGGCTACCTGTTTGATTGCAACATAAGCAGCGGGATAATCATGAAAAAGCTCTAAGAATTTTGGGTAATTCTTTTTCAGCGATTTCAGGTCAGATGGCTGTTTTTTCATGAATTTCATCAGGACATCTGTGTTGCGTTTGACTATGCTGCTCCAGCTTGTCATTAAACTTTCATCTTCAACAACTTTCTTCACAAGATTTCTGCCGAACTCAGCCAGATCTGATTTATCATAATGGCAGGCGCATCTTCCATTATGCGAGACAATGATTGCCCTATGCGGCCCGCAGCCAAGTTTCTGCCCTATCAGTTTTGAATGTTCATAGCCAAGGTAACAGCAGCTCAATAAGCTCCAATAGCCAGAGAAGACCTTGACCCATTCTGACTTCTTGTATTTCCCTAAATCACTTTTTGCCATACTTTCTTGATTTATCTGCCAGAATAAAAATATTTTGAATCAATAAGCCTATACCAATATAGATAACTCCCTATTGGAAGCCACATCAGTATCGGAAGCATCGGAAATAAGGGAATGAAAAACCGAAAAGTATATAAAGCACCACCTCCTTACTAGAGAAATGGGTTCGGAAGAAACAATGGTTCTTCCAGGGGTGGTTTGAGAAAATGGAACCGATATCATTTGCATCAGTGCTGAAAAACCCGATATATAACAGGAGGGATGTGCTTTATGCATTGGAGCCTCCTACAGGGTTTTTGCACAGGACAGGCCAGAAGAACGATCTTATAATGGAGCTGGCACCCATTTTGATGGGCTCTGCAGTGAGCTGCGTCTTTGTTTATGGGGTGCCTGGCACAGGCAAGACAGGCCTGATCCTGGATCTGATGAAGGAGCTTGAGGCAGAGGCTGCAAAGAAGAAGATTGAGCTGAAGACAGCGTACATCAACTGCTCAGAGAACAGGACAGAGACAGCGATCCTGCTTGGAATATTGAGCCAGCTGAATCCAGAGAGAGATTATCCCAGGATGGGATGGACACGGGCAAAGGCAGTGAGCGAGTTCAACAGTGTGCTGGACAGGGAAGGCATGCAGGTGCTTGTGGTGCTTGATGAAGTGGATTATGTGCTGAAGGAGAGCGGAGACGACATATTATACAGGATGAGCAGGATAAACAACGATGTGACTGCAAAGGTGTCAACGCTTGTGATATCAAATGATATGAGAGTAGGAGACTACATAAAGCCAAAGACCCAGTCGACATTCGGCAGGGTGAAGGTGATCTTCTCGCCTTACACATCAGACGAGCTGTTTGACATACTGAGAGAGAGGGCAAAGGTGGCATTCAAGCCAGGAGTGATGACAGATGCAGTGATAAAGAAGGTGGCTGAGATAGAGGCACAGAGGAACGGCGATGCAAGAAAGGCGATGGAGATGCTGGATGCATGCGCAAAGATCGCCATTGCAAAGAACAGGAGCAAGATAACGCTTGACCTTGTCGAGGAGGCGGACAAGAGCCTTGAGAGGGACCAGATGCTCGCCATGATAACAACGCTCACACAGCACCAGAAGCTCATTTATGTTTCAATACTAAAGAACGAGGAGAAGGTGATGGCAGGCTCGGACATATACAGGATATACCTTGAGGAGTGCGAGTCATACAACATAAAGCCATTGTCAGAGAGGAGGGTTAGGTCATTCCTCATAGGGCTCACAGAGATGGGCCTGATAGATTCAGAGGTGGGATGGCTTGCCACAGCAAAGAAGAAGACAAGGAAGATAATAGTGAACCTTGATGATGCAGTGAGAAGCAAGGCAGTGAAGGTCATAAGGGATTCAATATAATCACAAATTAAATCATGCTCACACATTGTGGGGGGAAAGAGGTGATTCCAGGTTCGGCAATGCCGGACCTGCGATCTTTCTCCTTTGTATTAATTTGAGTAGATAAATAAACATAGCGCAAGCTATACAGAGATGAAAAAGCAGAATTGACCTAGCGGAAGCTATGGGGGGGTGATGGAAGGTGTTTGGACAAATCGGAGGATATGATGGAAAGCATGGAAAGCCATGTAATGGAAATGTCGCTTCATTAAAAGAGAGAATAGAAGATTTTAGGGGAGAGCCGACTGTGTTCCATATGATTCCTTTCAATGAGGAATTCAGCACAGGCGTGGAATTCAGCGACATCCTTGCATCAAGATTCAGGAGGCTTGAGGATGCGATAGCAGAGAGGAGGATTGCTGCTGATTGTGTCAGTGCAATTGAATCCAAGGCAAATCCAAGTTTTGATATCCTCACTTCAAAAGACATGGGCTTCGTCTGGAATGATGTCAGATACGCAGTTGAGCTTCTATTCAGCGATGACCGCATACTGCATCCAGTGAAAAGGCTATGGGAGACAAACCAGTATCATGGGATACACTGTGTGGATGTCTCTATAGGGACAATATCTCTTGCAGCAGGAATTCCAGGATATGCAGGCAACAAGGATGCGATTGTTGCAGCAGGGATTGCAGGCCTTCTGCATGACATAGGCAAGGAGATGTATCCTGAGCTCTACACAAAGATAGGAAGATTCACAGAGAAGGACCACGAGATGATGATCAAGCATCCACTTGACAGTGTCTCAGTTGTGAAGGGAGCATTGAAAGTGCTGCCTGCCAGCATGCAGGAAAGAGTGATCTATGGCATAGAGCAGCATCATGAGAACTGGGATGGTTCAGGCTATCCTTATGGGCTCAGAGGAGAGCAGATAAGCAGCGAGGCGCAGGTCATAAGGATAGCTGACTCAATGGAAGCAGGAACTTCGCCTGTAAGATCCGCAATCTATAACGGCCTGCCAAAATCACAGGCAGCGATAATGGCTGACATTGCGGGCAAGTCAGGGATATGGTATAATCCTGCTGTTGTGGCAGTGCTCCAGAAAGGTTTTGATGATTATATAAACGAACAGGGCACAAAGGCACCTAACAGGGGTGCATATCACGCTTAACCACTGGGGGTGGTTAAAAGATGCAGGCTGTCTGCTTGTTGGGGGGCGGACAGTTCTGCATTTTTCATTTTCATAAAAGGTTTGGGGGATATCATGTCAGATAAAATATCAGAAAAGACAGCAAAGCAGCAGGATGAAGATTACATTGACCAGGAGGAGCTGGAGATCATAGAGAAGCTCAGGCAGATTGACCTTGAGCTATACGGGGAGAGAAAGACTCTCGGCCAGAAGGCAAAAATCATATTCAATGAAATCAGTAAAAAGGCGTTTTTCATCACCTCGGTGCCTTTTTACTGGTTCATTGTATTCAAGCACATCGTGGGATCATTCAATCCAGCATTCTTTGTGTTTGTGGTCATATGCTCAATCATACTTTCAGGAATCGGGGGAAATTGGGGAATAATAAATGCAGCAATGAGATGAACAAAACTGCGGGATGCAAAATGAAATTCAACTACATGAAAATCAAGGATAATGTCTTCACATGGAAGCAGATAGAGAAGAAGGAAGACAGAGTGTTCATGCGCATAAAGACAAGACCTTTCATCACAATAAAATATCTTGAGAAGGGGTGGGCGCAGTGATGTATGGCACCGGCACTATGGCAGACTACCATAGGATCACAAGGGTTCTGGAAATGCTTCCAGTATCACAAGCCCAGAATGATATGAGGGATGCATGCATGAATATTGCAGGGAAGCATGGAGCAGCAGAGGCATCTGACATCCTCTATGCCAGTTTGGTGGGTTACTTATGGGAAGCTGCTCCTGCAGATATTGAGGCTTTAAAGATAGCGCTCAAGAAAGAAGATATTAAAGAAGGAGGAAACATAGATAATCTGCTTAATGCTGTCCAGAGAAAGGATTTAAGGAATTGCTGCCCTCTGCTGATGGATATAATCGGAGAAGCTGTTTATTCCAGATTCCAGGCAGGCCCAAAGCATCGTCCTATGCCTTATACAATGCCAGAACATCCTACATTCCAGTAAATCCTGTTGATATATAAAATCATAATCTTTATATATTACCTAAAAATCTACAGCTCCAGAGGCTTTTATAGCTTTAGAGATTACAGGGGTTGGTTGGAGACACAGAAGAGACAATGCAAGAAAGACCCAACCAAACAAGCGGTTTCACACCAGTACGCCTGTACGAGATTCTCGCTAATACACAGCATCTTGGAAATAAACACTTCTCTGACAGCGCAATAGCTCATGTAGGCAATTCATTTGAAGAGACTATTGAAGACAGGCTTGGCAGCAGTTCCGGCAGTCAGACAAGAGTCACGCTTGACCCCACCGTAAACAACGCTTATATGGGAAGGATAGTATATCAACCCATAAAAGAAAACAAGGACTCCTCTGCAAGATTCCTCAATTTTACAGCTGACTTTCTTGAGATGATGATAACACAGCTTGGGTGCGGCTGTCTGCTGGAAGGCAAGGCAAAAGAAAACATTAGAGCTGAGCTAAAGAATTTCATGAGGGACGCGGCAAGAGAAGAAAATTGGGGCATACAACTGAACTATTTCCTTGACCCTTCGCTTGCAAGCATATCCCTGTCAAGGACCAAAAAACCCCTGGAAGGGAGAATAGGGCAGTATGCATTCTCTGAGCTCTCTTCAGGAGACTTTGGATTCTCCAACTATTCTTCTGTCACAATCAACGGAGAGCTTAATGCAGGAATAAGAGATGGATGCAGCAGGATACTCTATGATGATTCAGTTACCTGCAGAGAGGAGAGATATGATGATCCTTTGAGGATAGGCTCTATGCTTGATTACTTAAAGAAATGCATTAGTGTTTCAGAAAAAGCGCATGATGGTGATTTTGGAGGGGCAGCTGCGCCGCTTCTTAAATTCCTTGATGCATACACAAAAGTAGCAGAGCAAAGGCCTCTGCTGTTGTCCAGAGAAAAGCAGATAATGATGGACGAATTATATACTAAGGTATTTGACCTTGTTGCCACATATGGTGCAATGGACTCCCTTGGAGGAACAAGGAAAATAATCGAGTATGGCAAAGGAAAGCCTCTGGACCCAGAGGAAGTTCGCTTATTGAAGGAATTCTCAGGAGGAAGCATCACTGTAGAGGAATTGGGAAATCTTGAGGCAGGGAGAGACCTCACAGAGAGGGAAGCAGTGAAATATAATCCTGGCCTGCATCAGAGTGAAGTGGCAAGGATAAAAAAAGAGATTAATGGCCTCATGGGCGCAATGGCACAACCCTATGGCAGCAGCGAGGCTTTCCAGCCTTCAGTGCGTGAACTGCCTGGCGAAGGAGTTATGATATTGAGAGAACAGCAAATACATTAAACTTCTTTCTTATGCAGCTTATAAATTGAGATGTAGATAAAATATATCCCTCCAAGGAAATAGAACAATGCAGTTGCTGCCAGGAACACAATAAAATAGAGTGACACGAGGAGAGGGGCTCTGCTGATTATTGCATTCAGGTAGAATGATATCAGGTCTGTTGAGAAAGTGAAGATGTAAAATGCAAAGAATACTCCCAGGACAGAAAACATGATGTACTTCATGCCTCTTCTTGCTGGATGGGAATAAGTCAGAGCAAATGCAGTTATCCCTGCTGCAGCAGCTATGGCTGTTAGCAACAGGATGTTGTTCACTCCAAGGGCTGATGTTGTTATGTCAACTCCTGAGACAGAGCCAAGACTTATCCTTTTCATGCTGAAGACAGGATTCAGGATGAAGTAAATGACTGATGAGAAGAATAATAAGTATGCTGCCCTCGGTATCCTGACCCTTTTCTGTTTGTACAGCTCATACCAGACAAATGCAGGGCCGAAAAGGAGGAAAAGCGCAGCAAGGATATTGAACACATAGCCTGCCACAGCAAGCGCCTTCATTGCGCCAGTCTCCAGTAGTGCCAGCGAGGCAGAGGCAAGGGAGATTATTGTGTCATGGCCGGCCCCAAGCGTTGCAAAGTAGTCTATACTCTTGCCAAGAATATAAGGCAGGATGAAGACTCCTGCGTCAGTTATCAGGTGGAGCACGAGAATCCCTGCCACTCCGACCATTATTGTTTCCCTTGAATGGAAAAGCCTTATCACATTTGTGTAGAAATCAGACCCCACATTGCCCAGCTTATAGACAAACCTCTCTGCATCAAACCTTCTGGAGTATTTTATGAAAAAGAAGAAGTAGAAGAATATCGCAAGCACAAGTATTGAGCTGTCAATGGCCCACGCAAGCCATTCCATGACAAGATTGAAGACGACAATGAAGAAAGTCACGAAGATCAGGAAAGATGTTGCTGTCCTCTTCAGCCTCTCTGCAGCTCCGCTGGAAGGGCCCTCCCGGTGTATCATTGCCATCATGCTCGGCTTCTTCACATCAACATTCAGGAAAAGATTGGAGCATGCTATGGCTATTATGAGCCCTGCGCCGATGTAGAAGGTCCACATCTCAAACTGATATGCATTGTCAAGGATAAAAAGGTAAAGGGGCATGAGGAAAGACCCTCCGACATCGCCTATTGCATCCACAGCAGTCTTTGAGAACACCACAAAGTTCTTCATTATGAGCATGAAGTAGGCAAGGATGAGAAGGACATCAATCAGCTTGTCCTTGTAGCCGAAGAATATCTCTGTCAGGTCAGCAGTGTAGAGCAGATAGCCGAGAGCGGCCCAGGATATTATCTTCTTTGCATAATCAAGGTCATGGGGAAGGATTCCTGCAAACTCAATGATATCCAAAGAGATGAGAAATATGAGAAGAATCTCTCCGACACCGAACTCAAGCTTCCTTTCAACCTCTTTTATGGCATCTTCGTCCATTACCACACTTAATAGTATTCAATTAATAAATGTTTTGTAAACAAAATAGCCTTATCAGGCCTGATCTTTTTCTTATATTCTTTTTCTTTTTTCCTAGCCTGGCCAGCAATCTGCAGAAACAGTGGATATTGGCCAGGTGAAGCTTCTTTGCCTCTCCAAACTTACAGTAGGGCATAGCTTCTTCACCTCGCCACTGCGAATAAGAAGCGAGTCAGGCGAGGCTTGGAAGAAAGTGCATTATAAAGAAATCAATCAAATGCAAATATCTCACAAGAAAATAGCAGCAATTATGAATCCAATGATTATTCCAATCAGAAGCCCTGTTATCAGCTCTTTTGTGCCGTACTGTATCTCTTCCTCTATCTTCCTCATCTCTTTCCTCTCAAAATCCTCAATCTCCTTCACAAGGCTTTTCTTTGCCATCATTCCTTCCTCACAAGGCCGGGCACTGCCTCTTTGATCTCAATCTTTCCAAGCTCCCACAGCACAGCCCCTATTCCGTAGAACAGCGGGAACAATATGAACTCCTTTCCTTTCAGGAAATAATCAGTTGACTGCCTGAGCAATGGCCTTCCTATTGCGCCCATGAGCGTAAGGTATATACCGATTCCAATAGAGGTTGCAGCCAGAAATATGAATATA
>DATDWE010000020.1:0-3001 GCA_035289765.1 Candidatus Nanoarchaeia archaeon | reverse complement strand
AATAGAGGCAAGAAAGGACAAGGATTTTGACAGCTTTGAAGACCTCAAGAAGAGAGTCAAGCTCATGCCTGACCCAGAGAAGATAATAATGAAGAGGATCATCATAGAGCTCAAAGGCGAGGACAAGCACAGGCTGTTTGTCGAGAGATGATATTTATAGAACTACTCCTTTATCATCCCATATCCAATCAATCTGAACCTGTTCGCTACCCTTCTCGAGATTGTCACTCTTGCGCCCACATCAGCGCACACAGGCAGCTTCAGCCTGCACTTGAACCTGTTCTTGTGCAGCTCTGTGACAAAACCTACTGTCGCTGCTGAATTGACATTGAGCATGAGGATCTCGTCTTTCTTTATCGGCTCGACATCAAGCTCTTCTTTGGCGCCGACAACCCTTTTGAGAAGATGCGTCTCAAGATTGAGGTTGTCCCACACTGGAGGGAGCTTTCCTGCATGCCCCGCAACATTTCCGACAAGAGAATCAGACTTCACAATTGAAGGGTCAAGGGATGTCAGGACCCCTATTGATCCTCCCGGATGGACTTCCTTAACATCAGCACCGCCTGTCTTAAGCGTTTTTATGAATGTCTTTATTGGCTTGTATATTATCTTGTTCTCTTTCTCTATCTTCCTTCCTGGCCTAAGCTCAATCTCATCACCCACTTTGAGCTTTCCCTGCACAACAGCTCCTCCCAAGACCCCTCCGACAATGCCATCTGGCGCAGATCCTGGCTTGTTTATGTCAAAGCTTCTTGCAATGAACATAAGCGGCTCTTTTGACTCATCCCTTTTTGGAGTGGGAATGGTCTTCTCTATGGTCTCAATAAGAAGGTCTATGTTGATGTTGTGCTTTGCTGATATCGGGATTATTGGGGCATCCTTGTAGTTTGTCCCTGAGAGAAAGCTCTTTATATCATTGTAATTCTTTACTGCCTGGTCTTTCTTGACAAGGTCTATCTTGTTCTGGACGACTATCACATTCTTGACCCCTATTATCTCAAGGGCCATGAGATGCTCATGGGTCTGAGGCTGAGGGCATGATTCATTAGCAGCAACAAGAAGCAATGCGCCGTCCATTATTGTAGCGCCGGAAAGCATGGTCGCCATAAGGCTCTCATGGCCTGGTGCGTCTATGAAGCTCACTTTCCTCACAAATTCTGTCGCAGCGCCGCAGTTAGGGCACTTGTCTTTGGTTGTGTAAGCATCAGTGCCCTTGCATTTGGTGCACTTCCTGAATATTGTGTCAGCATAGCCAAGCCTTATTGTGATGCCTCTCTTCAGCTCTTCTGAATGGGTGTCTGTCCATTTTCCTGACAGCCTCTCTGTCAGCGTTGTCTTTCCGTGGTCAACATGCCCTATCAGGCCTATGTTTATGGCAGGCTGCGAATCCTCCTGCTTTGACTTTGCAGGCTTTGCTGTCTTGGAATCTGGATCCTTTTTCTCTGCTATATCAGCAGCCTTCCCCCCTTCTGCTTTTTTCCTAGGCATATATATTCTGAAAAGGGCCTTATTTATAAATTTAATGATATATTTAAAGGCCTATTAACCCTGTTAATGGACATAACAACCTTTAAATACCACTATTTATTTGGTCTTGTAAGAGGCATCTGATGGTAAGAATAAAACTTCCAAAGCCAAGGCTGTTTTCAGTCCCAGCAAGCCCGATGAAAAGAGCTTTTGCGTTCCTTATAGACCTGCTTATCCTTGATTTAATAGTCTTTTTTCCTTTCAGGACAGTCATTAGCAAGATCGCGCCTGATGTCTCTTTCTCCTCTTTGAACAGCTTGATGAGTAATCCAGAGCTGACATCCTTTTTTGTCGCAATCGCCTTTGCAATGGGCATCCTTTCAATACTCTATTTTGCCATGCTTGAATACAGGATACAGCAGACAATCGGCAAGATGCTGTTCAGGATAAGCGTCAAGAGCGAGAGGAACACAATGGAGTTCTGGCAGTGCCTTGTCAGGAGCATATTCCTTCTGCCTTTGTTCCCTTTCATAGTGCTCTGGGTTGCAGACGTGCTTTACATATTCTTCAACCAGCAGAGGCAGAGGCTTCTGGAAGTTGTAAGCAAGACAAGGACAATGGAGACAATAATGGGGGTATGAAAATGAAGAGATCCTTCGCATTGATTTTAGTCATGATGTCCATAATATTCCTGCTGAGCGGCTGCAAGGAACAGAATATAATCAACAGCACACCATCCTCAGAGCCGTCTGCCGATTTATCTAACTTGACAGCAGAATCTGCTGAAGACCAGACAGAGAATCAAGGAGTGAGCATTGATGAGGTGATAATAAACATATCTAATCCATCCAATAATGGAGAAGGGACAGAAGAGAATGGAAGCGCCAATATAACTGATGTTATCACAGATGAAGAAACACAGGACATGACAGGATACTGGGGCAAGCTGACAGTGAGCTTCATTGATGTAGGTTTCGGTGACTCAATATTCGTGTTCACTCCAAGGAACGGAACAATGATGATAGACGGCGGAGATGATTCAAGCGGCTCAATCATAACAAAATACATAAGGAATTATGGCATCTACAATGGCATGGACACCATGATAGCCACAAATCCCAAACTAGAGCATATCGGAGGCCTTGATTCAATCTTATTCAATATGGTCCAGGTTTCTGAGGTCTATGACAATGGCGTAGGCAGCGATTCCCAGAGCTACAACCAGTTCAAGGAGATGGCAAACAACAAGGGCATGTTCATTGTTCCAGAAGAGGATGTATTTGTCAAAGTAGGCAATGAAGAGGCCGTCAAAGTAAGGCTGATTACCCCCTACAAGGATGGATACTTAGACAGGACAGAAGACAATTCAATTGTTGTAAAGATGGAATATGGCGATGTCTCATTCCTTTTCATGAGCGACTGCACAACAGAATGCGAGAAAAAGCTTGAGGGCTACGACCTCAAGGCAGACATACTCAAAGTAGGCAATTTTGGCTTGAACTCAACATCAGACGATTTCCTTGACAACGTGGAC
>DATDWE010000019.1:0-2773 GCA_035289765.1 Candidatus Nanoarchaeia archaeon | reverse complement strand
AGATAAAGGCAGTCAGGAAGAAGCTCGGCCTTACCCAGACCCAGCTCGCAAGGCTTTCAGGAGTCTCCCAGTCATTGATAGCAAAGATAGAGGCAGGCACGCTTGACCCGACATATTCCAATGCTCAGAAGATATTCAATGCCCTGGAGGCATTCAGCAAGAAAAAAGAGATCAAGGCAGAAGAGATAATGACTCCTAAGATAATCTCCTTGTCTCCATCAGACTCTGCAAGGGATGCCATAGGAAGGATGAAGAAGTTCGAGATCTCCCAGATGCCTGTGCTCGACAATGAGAAGGCAGTGGGCATCATATCAGAGACCATACTTCTTGATGCAGTGCTCAACAAGAAGCCCCAGAAGATAGGCGACATCATGGAGGACGCCCCGCCGGTGCTGTCAAAAGACTCTTCAGTGAGCGTAGTGTCAGACATACTGAAATATTACCCCATGGTGCTGGTCGGAGAGAAAGGCAGGCTGAAAGGCATCATAACAAAGGCTGACCTGTTGCGAAAAGTTTATAATAAATAGAATAATCCCCTGTCCAGAGGTGATAATATGGGAGGAATAAATTATGCTGCGGTCCTTGTGGCTGCTGCTGTGTCATTTGCTATAGGATTCTTGTGGTATTCTGAGATATTGTTCGGAAATCTATGGGTGAAGCTCTCTGGAATAGCCAAGAAAGATGCAAAAAAGGCCAAAAAGCAGGGAATGTGGAAGAGCGCTGTTGCAAGCCTTATAAGCTATTTTGTGATGGCCGGCGTGCTGTCAAGCATAATCGTGTATATAGGCAAGACGCCTGCTGTGGGCGCATTTATTGGGGTTCTTTCATGGCTTGGATTCATTGCTACAACAACATTAGGGGGAGTATTATGGGAAGGAAAGTCCATAAAGCTCTACCTTTTCAACAATGCCTACCACCTTGTGTCATTGGTTGTGATGGGCCTGATAATCGGCGCCTGGTGAGGAGTATAATATGCTCGTAACAGGAAAATATGTCTTGGACAGGGCCAATAAAGGAAGATATGCTGTTGGAGCTTTCAACATAAACAACATGGAGTTCCTGCAGGCGATAATCTCTGCTGCTGAAAAGCTCAAGAGCCCTGTGATGATAGCGACTTCCCAGGGAGCGATAGAGTATGCGGGCATTGATTACCTCAAGAGCATGACCTATACAGCTGCAGAGAACAGCAGGATTCCTGTCTGCCTCCATCTTGACCATGGAACAGACATGAACATGATAAGAAAATGCATCAGCAAAGGCTGGACTTCTGTGATGGTAGATGCATCCCATTTTGATTTTGAGAAGAATATAAAGACAACAAAAAGAGCAGTGAGCATGGCCCACAGGAAAGGGGTGAGTGTCGAGGCAGAGCTTGGCACAATCGGCGGTGTCGAAGACCAGGTAAAATCAAGGCATATCCTGTACACTGATCCTGATGCTGCTATAGAGTTCGTGGAAAGGACAGGCATTGACAGCCTTGCGATCGCAATAGGAACTTCGCATGGCGCTTATAAGTTTGCAGGAAGGACAAACCTGAACTTCAGGATCCTGAAGGAAGTCAAGAAAAGGCTTAAGATGCCTCTTGTCCTGCACGGCGCATCTGGTCTGCCTCCTTTGGTGATGAACAAAGCCAGGAGATTCGGGGTAAGGCTGCCTAATGCGCATGGAGTCTCAGAAACGCAGACAAAGAAAGCCATCAGGCTTGGGATAAACAAGATCAACACTGACACTGACCTAAGGATTGGTTTCACAGGTGCATTGAGAGAGGTTCTTAAGAACAATCCAGAGCAGTTTGACCCTAGGAAATACCTTGGGCCTTCAAGAGAGTTCCTCCAGAAGGTTGTTGAGCACAGGATGAATGTGTTTGGAAGCAGAGGGAAAGGTTAACTGCAATCGTTTGTTTTATTGCATAATTCCAGCAGGTCCACTTTATAATCTTCGCTTTTGTAAGTCAGTCTAGCATCATAAGTTCCTGATGGAGTGACATCTACAACTAATTTTGCAGCTTCAGCAAAATTGAATATGCCTCCAATGGCATTTATATCTGTTATCTTTGATCTTTTTCCAGCATTGATGAGATTGACAACCATTGATTCCAGCATTCCGCAATGGGAACAGAGCAGTCCAAGATCCATGACTGCCTCTTTATCTGGCTGTTCGGGATCAAGCCTTGATATTGCGTCAATGAGGGCTTTGTTTGTCCTGGCTTTTACAGAAGAATAAGGCTCAATAGGAGCTCCCTCATGATAACCAGTATTTGGGTTCTGGAACCAGAAGTTTATGTTGATTGCAGGATCTATTAGATAGATATCATCATTCATGTACACTTTGAAGCCCACATCTTTTGAGTAACCAAGGCCTTTGTTCTCTTCTTTGCCAATGCCATCCAGATTGAAGTCTCCAAGGAATGCATTTATGTACTGATCGCATTCTTCAAGTCCAAGCCTGGTTTCATCAGCAGGAAAATGGTACTTGCCAAAATCAGGATTTCCATGATAGGATGGCACCAGCGCTATCTGCGCAGATGCAAGTGCTCTTTTTCTTGGGCTGTGCGCAATAAAGACTTTGTTTGGCTTGATATCCAGCTCATTTACAGACTCTTGTATATCTTTGCCTGTTTCCTGGCAGATTTGCCTTATGGCAGAAGGAAAAAGCGTGTCATAGCTGCCTCCTTTAGGCATTTGAGGGGCTTTTCCGTGCCTCATTATATAGAATACTTTCCTTTGCATATCTCCTGTTATGGCTGCCATATACAGGGAAACCATGTATTACT
>DATDWE010000018.1:0-5521 GCA_035289765.1 Candidatus Nanoarchaeia archaeon | reverse complement strand
TGTTTTTGCAGGAGTGCATGGGACTTACCCCTTAATCGGGCGCCCAATTCCTGCTGAATAACTGAATTTGATAATAGTTATATTGACGGCTTGGTTTAAATACCTCACGCAGCCATGTCCAGTGGAGAGTGGGGTGTTTGTATTAGGACAGAGGCCTTGAGAATGCAACAGGATTGCAATATAGGGCGTCCAGTGGAGGTATGGGGTATATCATTAAAAAATTTAATAAACAAGAGCATACACCAATCAATTATGAAACGCATCCACCTCCTCATCCACGGCCGTGTGCATGGGGTCTTCTTCAGGTACAATGCCCAGAAAAGAGCCAGAGCGCTCGGCATAGTGGGCTGGGTGAAGAATATTGAAGAAGGCGTGGAATTAGTTGCCCAGGGAGAGGACAGGGATGTTGGCATGCTTGTAGATTACTGCAGGCGCGGGCCATTGCTCTCAAGAGTGGAAGACATTGAGATAACAGAAGAGAAGCCAGCAGACGAGTTTCATGACTTTGAGATTAGATTCTAGAGCTTGAGAAAGATTATTATCAGGATTATGATGACTGTCCCGACAATGATATAAAACCATGTCCTGCTGTCTTCAAGCCTTGGCAAGGGCCTTTTTTGCACATCAAAATCATACGGCGCCATTTTAGAGCTTTATCATTATTATGATAAATATGATCACAATGATCGCAAGAAGGATATAGAACCATTCCTTGTTCTCTTTTGACTCAAACCATCTTGGATGCGCCTTTGGTTGGATAATTCCCATAAAGGGCAATAACTATTTTATCTATTTAAATCTTGCCTGTAATGCCTTATATGTTCAATCTTTCCTGCTTGCAAGATATATCGGATGTATCTTGCGGTGCAAAATATCCTTAGCATACTGGACTGCCTCTATCCTGAAATATCTCTTGAATATTGCATCAAATCTTCTTTTGGTCAGAATGCTCAGCGTGAGCGCGCTCGAATAAAGTTTTGCAAAGCTTTTCTGGTAAGCATTGTATGTTTTATCAGAAATCTTTTCTTCCCTATGCAGCCTACAGAGCAGGTCGCCTACGTCCTTCAACCTCAATTTGAATATGCCTTTAGCACCATGCCTTCCTGCATCTTGCTCAAGACCCACCATAAGCTCGCCCATATTGATCTTTTTTTGCTCGTATTTTCTAACTGGATATTTTATGCCCAAATCTTCGACATAGACGCGGGTTTTCATTATCAATATACCATCTTCTTTCATGACCTTTCTTATTTGCTTCAGAAATCTTTGGTAATCCTTGACCTTGATGATATTCACAGACTGTTCGCCCATCACAACATCAAAGCTTTTTTCTGGAAGAGGCATTTCTAGCCAGTTTGCTCTAACAACATTCTCTTTCCTCTTTTTGTTCTTCATCAGAAAACGCATTGCCTTTACCATCTTGGGGTTAATGTCAATCAAAGTTACATTAAAACCTAGCTCGTGGCCAATATCTCTGAATTCGGGCGTTGCTCCAAGAATAAGCATACCCTTTCCTTTCTTTGAGACATCTCTAATGCTCTTCAGGTATTCTTTTATTATCCTAAGTTCATCCTTTGTAGGTCTTGCAGGAGATGTCAGCTGCCCCCAGCTGTGCGCTATGCCAGAATAAACCTTTAGATTAGACATTTTTATCTTAGTTGTCTGAAGTCACTCGAACTCAGTCAGCTTCTTCATGCTGCCTATATGCTTTATGATTGTTGTAGTGCCCTCTGCTCCGCCCACAACTTTCTTGACTGTGATGAACCTGTCCTCTGCAAGCTTGCTGACTTTCCTCTGGAAGGTCTTGTATACAGCCTTTCCTCCCTCTTTCTGGTATTCCCTGAATATGTCGCCTATTCTCTTGCCTGAGTTCTTCTTGACTATCTCAAGAATGAATTTTGTCTCGTCCTCAAGGTCGTCCTTTTTCTTTATGCTGAACTCCTCAAACTTTGCAATCGCTTTCTTGACATGCTCGACAGTTATCTTCCTGCTGCTCTCATCCTCTGCTGCATTCCCGGCCTCCTTCAGAAGATACAATCCTGCCCTTATGTCCTTCTGCTCATAAGCCTTCTCTGCTGCGATCCTGAAAGCATCATCCTCCCATGCGCCAGGAGCAAAAGCGTAATTAAGCCTCTCCTTCAGAACGCCATAAGTCTCTTCCTTGTTGTAAGGCCTGAACTCAAGCATCTCTGCTGTGAGCCTTGATTTTATCCTTTCATCAAGGTTGACTATCCATTCCTTGTAGTTTGTTATTATTATGAGTGTTTTCTTGTAGATCTCCTCAAGGACATTGTAGATGAAGTCCTGATCATCAAGCTTGTCAACCTCATCAAGAACAAATACGACTGATTTCTTGTTGAGCATGTCCTTTATTATCTTGAAAAGCTCATCGCTCTTTTTGTTATGGGTGAACTTGTAACCCATCATATCGCATATCTCAAGAACTATCTTGAAGAAAGTGTTCTTCTGCCAGCAGTTTATGTATATTGGGACCACATCCTCAATATCCTCATCCCCAAGAGACTTCAGCAGGTTCTTGCAGACTACTGTCTTTCCTACGCCAGGCATGCCATGTATGAAGAGATTCCTTCCATTCCTCCCTTCAACAAGCGGCTTTATGCACAGGGAGATCTGCCTCTGCTGTGCTTCTCTGTATGGCACAAGCTTTGGTATGTAATCATAATCCAATGGAACATGGTCTCTGAAAAGAGTCTCCCCAGAACCGAGCATATCCTTGAATACCCCCATATTGCCCAGAAAAACACCTTGTTTTATATAGTTTTTGCTGAATTCAGCGCTCTCTCAATCCGATTTATTGAGCGCTTCTGCATCAAATAGATAAAAAGAACGGGGATGAGGCCTATCCTGCTTGGCTTTATTGTGTAATACTGAACATATGCGTTTATAATCCTTTGAACCCCTGATGGGATCATCTTAATCAAACCTGCCTTTCACCTTATGCTCATCTGATGCCAATATCTTCCTGTATATTCCGTCAATATCACTGTCCTGCCTGCTCATCCTCTTGAGTATCTGCCTCAATAAAAGAAGCAGGGCAATTCCAACAGCAATCCATATCACATTCTGCATTATATCCATACAATCACTCTATGTCCTTCTGATATTTAAATTTAACCTTATTTCTTCTCTTTCCCCTTTTTCTTGATATACTTCTCTACATGGTCATCTGAGCAGAAGAAGCAGAGCTCTCCGCCGACTTTTCTTTCAATTATCCCCTCTTTTTCTATGATTATCTTGCCGCAATACCTGCACTTTGCGCCCTGGCCTACGCCCTTTGCGCCCATTGCAAATCCCTGCTCCCATGGCTCCATCTCATCATCCTCAACCTCTTTCTCTCTTCCCTCGTATGAATAGACATCCCCCTCAAGCTCTCCTTCTTCCATCTTCTGCTTTTTGCTCTCTCTTGTCTCATCAATCTCATCAGTGTCATCCACAAACTCATCTTTTTCATCCACCATCTCATCTTCAATATCCTCTGGCATTGTAAAACCTCCTCTATTTCTTTTTCTCTATGAGCTTAAGGCCATTCATGTAGGGCTGCAGGACTTTAGGTATATTAATGCTTCCGTCCTTGTTCTGGAAATTCTCCATTATGGCCACCATAACCCTTCCTGTCGCAATCGCAGTGCTGTTCAGTGTATGGACAAGCTCTTTTTTCCCTCCTTCCTTGCCGTATCTTATGTTCAGTCTCCTTGCCTGGTAATCAGTGCAGTTTGAGCACGAAATCGCTTCTCTATAGCAGTCCTGCACAGGCATCCACACCTCAAGATCATGCTTCTTTGCTGCAACTGCGCCAATGTCTCCTGTGCATATGTTGACAATCCTATAAGGCAGTCCCAGCTTCTGGAATATCTCTTCTGCATTCTTCATAAGCTCTTCATGAAGCTTCCATGAGTCCTCTGGCCTGCAGAATATGAACTGCTCTACTTTGTTGAACTGATGCACCCTGAATATGCCTTTGGTGTCTTTTCCATGCGCTCCTGCCTCTTTCCTGAAACAGATGCTTATGCCTGCATATTTCAAAGGAAGCTTGCCAGGGCCTATTGTCTCATCCATGTGCATAGCTGCAATCGGATGCTCTGATGTCGCTATCATATAAAGGTCTTCCCCTTCAATCTTGTAAAGCATCTCCTCAAAATCATCAAGGCTTGTAACGCCCTCATAAGGCTTTCTTTTCATCATCAATGGAGGAGAGACAGGGACAAATCCCCTCTCCCTCAGCATATCAAGAGCGAACTTCTGCAGAGCCATCTCAAGCATGACAAGCTCGTTCTTAAGGTAGTAGAATCTTGCTCCAGCAACCTTTGCAGCCCTTTCAATATCTCCCAGATCAAGGTCTTTCAGAGCATCAACATGGCTTTTTGGCTTGAACCCGAAATCAGGCTTCTTTCCCCACTGCCTGACAAGCTGGTTCTCTGATTCATCCTTTCCGACAGGAACTGACTTATGGAGTATATTAGGCAGCCTCATCAGATAATAATCAATCTTCTCCTTTATCTTGGCCATCTCAACAGTGAACCACTCTTCTTTCTCAGGTATCTCCCTCAGCCTTTTGAGCTGTTTTGAGATCTCCTTTTTCTCTTTCTTCAGCTTTGCAATCTCCTGTGAAATTGTATTCTTCTCATTTTGTATCTTCTGGAAGTCAAACTTGAGCTGCCTCCACTGCTTGTCCTTCTCAATAATGTCTTTTAGCCATTTGAGCTTCTCCTTATCCCCTCTTTTCTTGAGGTCAGCCTCTACAATCTCCATGTTATTTCTTATCATATTGATGTCAAGCATAGCGATTAGTTGTCCATGGCTTTATATAAATATTTCTATATAACAATATACTTTTTAGTATACTCTCCGAAATATTTATATATAGAATATACATTAACCACTACTTAATCACAGAGTTGGGGGTTCCGTGGAGGGAACCTATAGTGGGACAAGAAGCACAAAGAGCAGCTGCACAAAAAGAGGATGAAGGCACTAAGTGGGGCAAGCTAGACAGGATACTGGCTGTAAACCCGCAATTCTCACGCTATTTTAACATTGATGACATAACCAGAAGCAACGGCCGTTTTGAGCACTCAACAGGGCATTCTCAGACATCATTCTATGTGAACTGCAATGCTCTGGTTACACATGATACTCAAGAGCCGACAGCTGAATCAGAAGGAAGCACATCTGTTGTATCTTATATCTTTGATCAAAGAGGATACCTTCAGAGAGTTGGTCAGGAAGCATTTGTCATTCCTAAAAAACCAGCAGAGCCTAAAATGGGGAATATGGATCCCGAGCTATACAAGAAAGTGCATGAAGATTATCAAATGCTGGTAGAAACGCTGAGGTTTGAGAGAAGGAGAATCGAAGGAGAAGCCTCAAGGAGATTCCACAATCTTATAGATATTACTGAAGGAATGGGGCATGAGCATTGCGATCTTATGGAGAGGTTGGATGATGGATCCACAGTCCTGCATGCTAAGGGAGATTCTTATCTTATGCTTCCTTCTTATGA
>DATDWE010000017.1:0-14065 GCA_035289765.1 Candidatus Nanoarchaeia archaeon | reverse complement strand
TCATTAGATCTCGCCATCTTCAGGAGCATAGTCATCGGCGTCCAGCCATACATCAATGATCCTGTAAACTACCCCAGAGCTGCCTGTGATACACGTGGAGACATGAATGGAGACGGCTATCTTAGTGGTCTTGACCTGTTCCTGTGCAGCCAGGTAGCGAATAATCCTGGCGCTTATGGAAACAACATGTGCTGCGACATGAACAATGACGGAACAGTCTCTTCAGGCGATATCGACTTGCTGTCAGGAAAGATATCTGGCAGCGGCGGCATAGGCATAACAATCGACAACAAGAACAACGTGATTGTGAACAACTGCACGCTCGTGGATTATGATATCGGCATAAACATGATATCTTCAGGCGGGAATACTATCACAAAGAGCGTCTTCAACACGACAAGCTACGGGATAAAGATAAGCTGATGAAAATGAGAAATAAAATAAGCAAAAAAACAGGAATGTGGATGGCGGTTTTGGCAGTTTTCATGCTGAACAGCTCTTTTGGTTTTGGCTTGAGTGAACCTTGCGTCGTTGGTAACTGCATTCTTGAGATCATAGCAATCAATGAGCTCACTAATCAACCTATAGCTGGTGTACAGTTAGTAGTAAATTCTGGTGAGTATACCACAGATATCAATGGGCGATCTCTCATACCATTAGCGCCAGGAACTTTTTCTATTGATGCGAGGATGAGCGGATATAATGATTATTCAGGGACAGTAGTTATAATTTCCGATGCTATACCCTACAAGACCGTAAGGATGAGACCTATCTGCACAGATGCAGACAATGATGGTTATTCTATTGGAGTGGTTGATTGCGGCGTAGGCTATAAGCTGTTAAGCAGCTTTCACACAACCGAACATACAGATACACATGAGGCTTTCCAGAATAATGGGATATGGACACCTGTAACGGGAGGCCTTCCAGACAACTCTATAAAGATGGTCAACTGCGGATTTGATGATTTGGAACTTCCTTGCCCTCTTACTTGCGACCCAGACTATACACTATTAAGCTTAAGCATATTTGACACAACTGAACACACAGGGACTCTTCAGCCTTTCCAAAGGAATGGGATATGTACACCTGTAATAGGGGGCCTTCCAGACAACTCTATAAAGATGGTCAACTGCGGATTTGAACCATGGTATGAGCCATGCATAGTTGATTGCGGCGCAGATAAGCTGTTAAGCACATTTGGCACAACTAGATCTATAACGATTCCTTCTAAGGAATTCCAAATGAATGGGATATGTACGCCTTCGATAGGGGGCCTTCCAGACAACTCTATAAAGATGGTCAACTGCGGATTTGATGATTGGACAGCTCCTTGCTCTGTTACTCCCATCCAAGTTGACTGCAATGATGACCCATTGGCAGGCGGCGCTTCAGTATATCCTGGCGCTCCAGAGATCTGCAACGGCATTGATGATGACTGCAACCCAGCAACATCAGACGGCTCAGGAGAAACTACTACTTTGAATGACAACCAGAACGGAGTTTGCGCAGGCAGCCTTAAAACATGCGGCGGAGCAGGAGGATGGCAGAATAATTATGTAGGGATCGCTAATTATGAAGCAACAGAGACAAGCTGCGATGGCATTGATAATAATTGTGACGGAACAGCCGATGAAGGCTGCATTGTCACTCCGCCATCAGGCCCTGATCAGATCTCCCTCAACCACTTCTATGGCCAGGGAGTATTGGACACTACTGCCGATCCTCAAGGCACAAGCAATTATTGCGTCAATGGAGAGGGCAATTTCTATGAATCCAAGATACCCTATTCCGAGATAGGATGGAATGACTGCGGCCCATCTATCCTTGACCCCTCACTTAATGGGATAACCCGCAGGCCTGAGGGAACAATAGCGCTAAGCTGGACAAGGCAGTCATCATTATTCCCTGTAACCTACAGTGTTTCATACATGATGGACGGCGATGCCTCCTGGACAAGCATTACGCCAAGTATTGCCGGTCTTGCCTATAACTGGGATGTCACTGGCATGCCTGTAGGATCCTACACTGTCAGGCTCATACCAAATGACGGCAGAGTCAATGGGACAATAAACACAATAAGGATCATAATAACTGAGAACGGAAGGATTGACGGCTATGTGACCTGCGGAGAGGATGCTGTTGCAGGCGCAACTGTGCTGGTGCAGGGATATCCTGTGACAACTGTGACAACAGGAAATGACGGCCATTATACAATAACAAACGCGCCTGTCAACTCCCATGAGGTTGTGGCATATGATGAGGGAAGGACAACAAGGCAGCTCCCATATTCTCTTGACCCAACAAGCCTGCAGCCGCAGACAACTGTTGACTTCAGCAATGTCTGCCCTGTGACCCTTGACTGCGAGGCAGACTGCACTATTGTCGGAGGAGACATATGCACTGCTGAATGCAATGGGGTGAGCGGATGCTCTATGAATCCATTGTGCGTCAATGTCAAGAGCGGACTTATGATAGACTACAATGAGACCACAAGGATGCGCTGCTGCAGCGGTGAGTTCGTGCCTGTGAGCATGGAAGAGACCAGGGTTGAGCTTGGCGCGGACATAGAGGCTGAGGACATCACAAGGACTACAAGGATAGTCTATTATGACGGAAAGCCTGTAAAGATGATAATCACAGTGTGGGAATAGCTCCCAAATATTAATAAATGTCTTGTCTTTCCTTATGTCAATGCAAAAAAGAGGTTATTTTTTTACGCTAGATGTTTTGATAGCCCTGATTGTGATGGTTGTGGGGTTCATGCTCATCTGGTCCTCGATGGCAACAAAGCCGCAGATAATCCAGCCGTATTTTCTTGCGCAGGACCTCATTGACTTCATGTCCTCAACAACTGTGGCTGATGTCACATCAATCAGCTATGTCACAGGCCTTGTTGACAACGGCAACATAAGCGTAAGCCAGCTTGAGACAACCATCCTGGAGCAGATCGCTTTCTTCAATTACATCAACCAGACAAGCGGAGGCATGAAAGATGCTGTGCTGAGGAACTTCACAAAAGTCATACTTGAGAATGCCACGCCAGGCCAGTATTCCTTTGAGTTCATACTTGACGAGAGGACAATGTACTATCAGCAGAACCCTTTCAATGATATCCAGGATGAGTCTGATTCATTAGCCTCAGCAAAGACCATCATCTCTGTTGTAGTTGACAAGAACACCATATCCGAGCCGATTGTTGCAGAGGTGAGGGTATGGCAGTGAAAGCTGCATCAGGGCTTGGCAAGAAGGCAATATTCTTTACACTGTCCTCTGTGCTTATTGTCTCCCTATTCCTGCTTTATTACTCAACAAGGGAAGATCTGTCTATCAAGGAGAAAGCAGAGGTTGGGGAGTCAAGGGTGGCTGCTGTGAACAATTTTGTCGAGAATGTGGAGCAGATATATCTGCCGAGGGCAGTCTATACATCAACCAACAAAGCCATCTCTGTCATGACAGAATATATGGTAGCTAATGGAGTATACACCAATATGTCAGTCAACTTCCCCCAGGTTCTTATGAACGGCACGCTCTGCAATCTTGCCATTGATCCTTCATGCACAGCTAATGTCACTCTCGATGATATGTCAGATTACAGGCTTGGCCTGTGGCTTGCAAAGCTCACCAATGTCTCAAGAGAAGAGATGAACATAAAGGCAGAATTCAACATAAGCAGGATCACGATAAACCAGTCTGACCCATGGTCTTTGAATGTCACTGCATTGATTGATTACAATATAAGCAGCCCCGGAGTGGTCACTATAATCGGAAGGAATGTTCTGATATCAACAGCAGTGGGCATAGAAGGATTCACTGATCCTCTCATTGCAATAGAGACTGGCGGAATGGTGAGAAGAATGATCAACAGGTCTATAATAGACCTTGAGACAGAGAAAGGAAGCGCTGTTGTCGCAAAGCTTGTCGCTGAAAAGACATATATCTACCAGAACAGGACAGGACCGAGCTTCCTGATGAGGTTCGAGAAGAATCTTAATGCCTCAAAATGCTGCGGAATAGAATCTCTCATAACAGAGGATATATTGGATACTGATGGAGACAATATACCCAATCCTGAATTCGAGCAGGGCTACAGGAGCTATGCTGACTTCCAGTTCTGGATGGATGATCCTGCAATACTATGCATGAGGGATGAGATAAATTATGACAATGACCTCTACAATGTGACTCCTGCTGTCTCAACTGAATTGTTCCCATTCAAGCTTGACAGGATCCATATGGACACAATATACGGCGTTCCAAGAACTTCTCAGAATGACATCAAAGTGGACTGCAGCCTCAGCTGAAGCCTTTAAGGGCTTCTTCTTCCATGAAATGCAGCCCAGAAGGGACAATCAGGCAGTAAGGAGGCTTTCCGAAGTGCACCTCTTCAAGATCCTCTGCTTTTCCTGCTTTTATGAAGAAATCATCTGAGCCAAGCCTTGCGCAGCCGACAACAAGGGTGTCTCTTGTGAATACTTTCTCTTTTCTCTTCTCTTCTATCCCATTGAGTATGTCTATTGCGTCCTTTATTGTCATGAACCTGTCTTTCCTTGGGTCTAGGTCAAGAAGGATGAGCGTGTGCATGCTGCCTGCCTTGTTCTGCTTCAGTATATCATAAGGCGCTTCTGCTTTCACATTCTCAGGAAAAGGAATGCTTGTTGTCCTGCCGAACTTGTACAGCTGCAGCCCGGTTATGCCCACTGCAGTCAGGACAGAGGCATTATGGATCACCCGGACATCAATGCCTTTTTCCTTTGCGCGCAGCATGATGTCAACATGCGTTGTAGCAGACATGGGATCTCCGGCAACAAGCAGGGCAACATCATTGTCTTTTGCCCTGTCAATGATATCATCAGCTTTATTCTCAACAAGATTCCTGTCAGCAGGGATTATCTTCTTTCCATAAAATCTTTCAAGATTCTTTGTGCTGCATTGCAGGACCGAAGTGTATGTCTCAAGATAGACATGGCTGCATCTCTTCACTGCCTCAAGTCCTTTGATGGTTATATCTTTCTCATCTGAGAGCCCGATTCCTATGATGTACAATGCCATTACCAGAACTAGTTTTCTTCCATTTAAATATTTTTACAATATCTAAAGATGCGCTTTTGTCACCAAACAGTACGAATCATAAATCCCATACCAATATACAAAAAACCATACTAATATATACTGCAAAATATAGATTAAAAGCCAGAAATATATTTATATGTCTTATATATTATAAAAATAAGAAATATCAGGTTTTTTGGCGAAAACCCGTTATTTTGTTGGCGATAAACTATAAGTAAACTTGTTGGCGCAAGTAAACTCGTTCTAAGGAGAGTATAGTACAAAGTAGTATTTAAACATTTAGGTATTTGGAAATATATTCTCCAAAATATATAATCAAAGGTAAAAAATAAGAAAAAACCAAAAAGGGGGTCAAAAAAATGGACTTCATCGTGCAAGACGCGGTAAGACAGCAGGAACAAATGCCAGAATTCGAGGTAAATCAGGCCAACATAAAGGTTATTGGAGTTGGCGGAGCCGGCAACAACATGATAAACTGGCTCTACAAAAAGGGTATTCAGGGAGCAGAGATATTGGCAGTGAATACAGACGCTCAGCACCTTAGCATAACCCAGTCAGACAAAAAATTCATCATAGGAAGGGATCTCACAAGAGGTCTTGGATGCGGAGGATTCCCTAACAAGGGAGCTGAGGCAGCAAAAGAGTCATTGCAGCAGATCAAGGAAACCCTTAAGGATGCTGACATGGTATTTGTATGCGCAGGTCTTGGCGGTGGAACAGGCACAGGAGCAGCGCCAGTAGTGGCAAAGGTCGCAAAGGACGCTGGTGCAATCGTCATTGGCACAGTCACAATGCCTTTCAAGATTGAGAGGGCAAGGATTGACAAGGCAGAATTCGGACTGCAGCAACTCAGGGAAGTATCTGACACTGTAATCGTGATAGACAACAACAGGCTTGTCGCAATCGCAGGAAACCTTCCGGTGCAGCAGGCATTTGCAGTGGCAAATGAGCTGATATCAACAATGATCAAGGGAATTGTCGAGACAATCGCAATACCAAGCCTAGTCAATCTGGACTATGCAGACGTCAAGGCTATAATGACAGACGGAGGCGTGGCAGCAATAGGAGTTGGAGCATCTGACACAAGCAACAAAGTGGATGAGGCTGTGAAAGGAGCCCTGACAAATCCTCTGCTCGACATCAGCTACGACGGAGCTACAGGAGCAATCATACATGTGTGCGGAGGGCCTGACATGACCCTTGACGAGATCTCAAGGATAGGAGAGCTTGTCACAGAGGCAATGGACCCTGATGCAAATGTCATATGGGGAGCAAGAGTAGACGAAAGGATGAAAGGAAAGCTCACAGTGATGACAATCATCACGGGAGTGAAGTCCCCATGGATACTTGGCAAGCAGGACTACAGCAGGCCAAGCCCGCAGGCAAGAGCTATCAGCGATGAGTTGGGCATTGAGATAGTGAGATAGCTGGGAATGTATGGATGGGAAGTCCAGGCAGAACATTATTTTCATAAGTTTTTTCTGCCTTCATCTTTAGACCACCCCCAAACCTAATTTATTGATGGAGGCAACCCATTTGCCCCTTCGGGGGCTTTTTCTTTTTTATCTCTTTGTTCTCTTAGGCTCTCAAAGACAGATGAAGGCAGAAAAAAACCTGTAGCATCTTCGATAGCCTCTTTATTAATCTCATCAATCAAAGGCCAGAATACCTCCTTTTCTTGGTTCTCGCACTTCTCGCATACAGGAAAGAATAAATCTCGCTTAAATCTAGCTATGAATTTCTCTTCACATTTTTTGCATCTCACTTGGTATTTTGATGCTATTAATTGTTCATAATAAAGAACAGGGTCATACCCCTTCTCTGCTAATTTGAAATAGCTGAATTTAATCCTGCATTTGACTCTTGTGCAGCATTTGGATCTTGTGGGATGGTCAATAATTTCTTTGCATATAACACAATTATTCATTCAATATCCTGATATAATATCCTTATTAAGTCTTTCTGATAATTTTCCGGAAGATTTTCAATAATCTTAGAATTCTTTCACTTAGTATCCACTCCTTTCTCCTTCATCTTCTTTACTATCTCCTCTTTATGATGGTGGAGCTTTGTCTTCATCTTGTCCCACAATTTCTGCGCTGTTGCCTTGCCCTCTCTTGCCCTCTCTTCCATCTCAAGGCTCCAGTCCCACAGCACTATATTCATGTTCTTTATCCTGTTGTTATACTTGTTCATGTACACTCTTGACTCAAATGTCTCCCTTGGGGGCACAGGCACCCTCTCATCAGAATATCCCAGTGTGATCATCATATGGGGCCTTGCCCTTGCAGGGCACCCTGTGGCTTCCATCACCTTGTCCTCGTCAAATGCGCCGATCCAGCAGCTGGCAAGCCCCAGGTCTGTTGCTGCAAGCAGCATGTTCTCTGCGACAGCAGCGCAGGTCTGTGTCAGGTATGTCTTGCCTCTCTCGCCATAATAGCTTACCATCCTCTCCTCTTTTCCGCATATGACAAATATAAGGGGCGCAGACTCGATCCAGTACTGCTTCAATGCAGCCTCTGCAAGCTTCCTCTTTATGCCTGCGTCAGAAACAACTATTATCTTGAATGACTGGAGGTTTCCTGCAGCAGGAGCATACCTTCCTGCATCAAGAATCTGCACAGCCTTGTCCCATTCCACAGGGATATCAAGGTATTTTCTTATGCTTCTCCTCTTTTTGGCCAGCAATACAAAGCTATCCATACAAGGCATTTATATACTATCCTTTATATAGTTTTTGATGGAAGTTCAGGTTACTGCGCTCAGCTGATTGCATTATAAAGAGATAAATCAAATGCAAATATCCTTCTCAGGCAAGCGCAATCACCACTCAACAAACTTTATATACCTCTCTTATTTAAGCCAGCATATGAAATACCTTGAGCTTGCAGAAGTCTATGAAGGCCTGGAATCAACATCAAAAAGGCTGGAAAAGACATGGATAATCTCAAGGTTTCTCAGGAAAACAAGCGCTGACGACCTGCCAAGCATAACTCTTCTTCTTCAGGGAAAGGTATTCCCTTCATGGGATGAGAGGAAGATAGGCGTCGCAGCAAGGATGGTGCTCAAATCAATAAATGTCGCCACTGGAATAAGCATTGACAGGATAGAGTCAGAATGGAAGAAGATAGGCGATCTTGGGAAAGTGGCTGAAAAGCTTGTAGGAGCAAAAAAGCAGAAGACCTTATTCTCGCAGGAGCTGTCTGTATCAAAGGTGTTCAACAACATAAGAAAGCTTTCTGAGCTTGAAGGCGCAGGCTCAGTTGACCAGAAGGTTCAATTGATTGCAGAGCTGCTCACAAGCGCCAAGCCTCTTGAAGCAAGGTACATCACAAGGACAATACTTGAAGACCTGAGGGTGGGTGTCGCTGACGGCACGCTGAGGGACGCGGTTGTGTGGGCTTTCTTTGAGAAGGATGTTAAACTGAATTATGATGAGAAGGAAAAGACCATAGAGCCTGACAACAGGGAGAAGTATAATGAGTATGCTGAGGCAGTGCAGAACTCATACAATGTGTGCAATGACTTCTCTGCTGTCGCTGAAGCAGCGAGGAAAGAAGGCCTGAAAGGCCTTGATAAGATAAGCCTTAAGACCGGAAAGCCCATAAAAGTGATGCTCTATCAGAAGGCAAAGGACATGAAGGACGCATTTGAGAGGGTAGGAAAGCCCGCTGCTCTGGAATTTAAATATGATGGATTCAGGATCCAGGTGCATAAGAAAGATGATAATGTAACTCTGTACACAAGAAGGCTTGAAGAGGTGACAAAGCAGTTCCCAGAGGTTGTCAAGTGCATCAAGAGCAATGTGAAGGGCAAAAATTTCATCCTTGACTCAGAGGCAGTCGGCTTTGACAGGAAGACAGGGAAATACCTTCCCTTCCAGAGCATAAGCCAGAGGATAAAGAGAAAATACAACATTGAGGAGATAGCTGAGAAGTTTCCAGTAGAGCTCAATGTGTTCGACATAATAAGTCTTGACGGCAAAAACCTCATAAAAGAGCCTTTCAGGAAGAGGAGGGAGCTGATTGAGAGAATACTCAGGCCAGTGCCGAAGAAAATAGTGCTTGCAAAGCAGCTTGTCACAGATGACCTGAAGAAAGCAGAGAAGTTCTACAAGGAAAGCCTTGAGTTGGGAGAAGAAGGCATCATGGCAAAGAATCTTGACGGAATCTACAAGCCTGGCAGCAGGGTCGGATTCGGAGTCAAGATAAAGCCTACAATGGAGACTCTTGACCTTGTCATTGTGGGGGCTGAGTGGGGCACTGGAAAGAGGTCTGGCTGGCTGAGCAGCTTTGTCCTTGCATGCAGGGATGAGAGCACAGGAGATTTCCTTGAGATCGGAAGGGTTGGGACAGGGATAAAAGAGCTTGAGGGTTCTGGAGTCACATTCGAGAACCTCACTGAGCTGCTCAAGCCCCTGATAACAAAGGAGAGCGGGAGGAGCGTGGCAATAAAGCCGAAGATTGTGATTGAGGTGACCTATGAAGAGATACAGAAGTCGCCTACATACTCTTCTGGTTTCGCATTGAGGTTTCCAAGGCTTGTCAAGCTGAGGGATGACAAGGGAGCTGACGAGGCATCAGAGCTCAAATATGTCGAAGATCTTTATTATGGGCAGAAAAGGTAAATAAAAATAAGAAAAAATCTCAATCATATGCCGGCTTTGCGATATAATTGTGAGAGCTTGTTCCAATCAGCTTGTCATTGCTGTTTCCATCCCTGAGGTCTGTCTTTATTGCATTGACATCCTGAAGTCCTGAGACCGCCATGTTCACCTGCTCTGTCTTAATCATCTTGTAGCCAGCAGGAAGCTCTTCATAATCAAACCTCTTGACATCGCTGCCGCTCTCGCTGCCGACATAGAACATCACAACAGGCTTTATAGGCTTGTCGCCGAAATTCCTTATGTCAAATGTAGCCTGCTTCACAATCCCTATATCTTCCGGATCAATCTTGTACTTCATTGTTATCGGGTCAGCAAGATCTGATGCTGATATCTTATAAGTGTCTGCTGGAAGAGCAGGCTGCTGAGCGCTTGGCTTTGATTCTACAACCACCTGAGTTGCTGGCTCTTTAGCCGCTGCAGGCTTAGGCTCTGGAACTGGTTCGCCCTTGCTGCACGCTGTCAAAACAAGCAGAAAAAGTATCAATATTGTTGCTATTTTCTTCATCAATTCACCCCCTTGGTTAAAGAGCAGAATAATGTTTAATTTATAAAGCTTTTGAAGAGAACAATGGTGCTGTCAGGATAAGGATATCATAGCGCCATTAGTGGCGGTGCGACGCCCACACTCACTTCGTTCGTGTGTGCTACTCGCCACCCCGTAGGGGGCAACCCCCGGCTCGCCGCACGCCACCATGGCGCTGGACGAGGCTGGGGATGGGCCCTGCGGGCTGCCGAGTAGGGCAAATTGAGCGAAGCGAGATTTGACCGTCCAGCCGCCAAGATGATAGCGTGCGTAATTGGAAAAACTTTAACTTGACAATAATAGAAGAATATTCAACGCCCCTCCGAGGAATTGAACCTGCCGGAGCCTTTTAAGAAAAGCCTCGGGAAAACACAGGCGGCTCCTAGTGCCGCGAAAATAAAATATTTTCTGGCTTTGAAAACCTTTGGTTTCCAAAGCTTTGCACCGGAGCCCCCTTACGCCCCTCCGAGGAATTGAACCCCGATCCCAAGGTCCGCAACCTTGTGTACTATCCATTATACTAGAGGGGCACAAATACCAAGAATAAAGCATCATTTAAAAAGAAATCGGTCAGCGGCGTTTTATTGCCCTAAGCCTTGCCCTGCCATTCTTGATCTTTTCCTTGATGTTCCATATGCTGTCCTGCAGCTGAAGGCTTGAATATATCCTCATAGAAGGGCCTATATACCTTGCGTGCTTTGATGCTGCCTTTGACATTGATATTGCTCTGGGAAACATCCTTGATTCTGTCCCTGCAACAAAGCTCTTTTTCTTCCTGACTGAGTCAAGGAAAGAGTTGACAGTGTCTGTTTTTGAATAGGTTACTACAGAGCCAAGGTTGAAAAGAGTATGTCCATCGCTTCCTCCTGTTATTCCCATACCTTTTTTTTGGGCCCATTCAACTGCCCTAAGATTCATCTTCCTCTTGAGAATGCCGCATATGACTTCAGCGCAGTCTATTGATTTGAATATGCTCCTGTCAATATCCCCTCTCTCAACCTTTTTCTGGATATCCCATGTAGTCAATGCTCTCGGATGCGCTGCTGAAACAATGCCATTGTTCTCTTTTGCCCCTTTAACAATATCTTCTGCTGTTGTTGAAAGGATCATGTATGGATTCCTTCCTTTCTTTCCATCTACATACCTTTCATAAAACTCTTTCATGTCGCCAACACTGTAGAAATAAACCAGCAGATGCGGCCCCTGCTTTGTGGAGACCTCAATGCCGTTTATGATATTCACTCTATATCTTTTGTTCTCTTTATGCGCTTCAATGCATCCCTTGATGTGATTGTGATCTGTTATCGCAACACCCACTCTCCTCTTTGCCGCAAGCTTAACAATTGACTTTGGCCTTGTGAATGTGTCAGAATACTTGGTGTGGAAGTGCATGTCAGCGCAAAGAAAACCATCCTCCTTGAGGTGTTTCAGCATAGGTTTTGCAAACTGGATTCTTTCTATCATTATGTGCCAATCCCCCAATCAGGATTTATAAATATTGCTGTTTCAATAATCCTTCAGACTGATCTGCCCCTTCCTCTTTCTCTCAGGCACCACTGCCTTCTCAATGTCCTCTCCTACCTGCTTCTTTATGCTCAAGGCAGTCGCCTTCCCGACTATCTGGACAAGTTTCATCAGGTCTGCTTTCTTGACATCTCCCACATCCTTTATCTTGTTGTTGTAAAGCTTCCTTGCCCTCACCCTTCCAATGCCCCCAAGCTTTAGCAATGGAAGCAGCTCTTCCTTCACACCATGCCTCATCCTCAGCCTTGTCTTTATAATGGCACTGACAACCTTCATCTTTTTTGTCATCCTGGCAAGCTCTTCTGATGCATAGAGCAGCCAGTTTGCAAGCTCAAGTTTCACCCTTATCTCGCCAGGCCTTATGTTATATTTCTCAAGCAGTTCTTCCTCGTCATTCTCATCAATCCAGTCATTGAAGAACAATGCTGTCTTGAAGGCATTGAGGAAACTGTCATAATCAGGATCATAGGCAGAAGGCTCAAGCACAATCATGTTTGAATCGAATTCTGCAAGCCGTTCCTGCACATCATCATACTCGCTCTGCTTCACCCTGAGGAGCGGCCTCAGCTCAAGGCAGCTTGATGCAAGATGGAGGAAGGACATCTCGTTTATTATCTTCTCCGGCGCCCTCTGCAGGGCGACCATTATATCATGGGCTGTCAATGGATCAATGTAAAGCTCTGCAACCCTTTTGCCTATCGTCGTGGCTGAGAGTCTCTCCTTCTCATCTATCTCATCTGCAGATATGAAATCTCCTGATCTCTTTTTGGGAGACTCCACAAACTCAAAGTCAGCAAGAAGCTTTATCATCCTGTCAAGGATTGCTCCAAGCTTCTCGATATCCTTATACTGGTGGGCCCAGAATGTCTTTGAGAAGAACTTCTCAAGATCCTCTCTGCTCTGGCAGAATTCAGAAGCAATCAGGGACAGCACATAGGTCCTGAGCACAGGCTCAACAGCAAGCTTTGAGTAGATATCCTCTGATTCTCCGAGAACGTACATCTCTGTGATTGCCTCCTTCTCTTTCTCGCTGGAAGCGACTGCTATTGCCTCTCCCCAGCTGTCAAAGCCAGGCCTGCCGCACCTTCCAGACATCTGCTGGTATTCAAGCACAGGGATCCAGTCAAGCCCTCTCCTGCCATACCTCTTGAGGTCCCTTATTATTGCCCTGAACGCAGGAAGGTTGAGGCCGAAAGCGAGCGTCGGCGTGCATGCGATTATCTTTATCTTCCCGTTCCTGAAAGAATCCTCTATCAGGGTCTTCTGCTTCTGGGTCAGGCCAGCATGATGGAATGCTATGCCTTTTTTGATGCATCTTGCAGCCCTCTCGCACTGCCTTGTGGGCCTTGGAAGAGCATGGAGAATCTCATCTGACAGCTCCTCAAGCTCTTTCCTGTATCCTGCATTGTCAATCTTTATCTTTGCTGCAATATCCTCTGCTGCCTTCTCTGCCCCTCTTTTGGTGTTCACAAAGACCAGGGCCTGCTTCTTTCTCTCCAGGGTGTCAAGAACAAGGTCTATTGCGGGATTGTCTGTGGGGTGTTTTATCTCCAGTCTCTTGGACTCGCTCATGATAGAAAATAAAGAACATCTGTTTAAATATTTTTGGTTGGTCTGCCATTATTATCTGATAAGTATTTCATTATATCTTTTCTTTTAATATTTATTCCTTGCGATACGATATAATCCAACAAGTACCTCTCTTCAGGAAACGGCCATTCAATCCTTGTCGGTCCAATCTCAAAAGTAACTGTGCAATGGCCATGACCAATCATATACCTCTTTCCATTATATTCTGCAGAGGCAATCACCTCTCTGCTGTCAGGATCCCTGATTATTATTCTCTTTGATCTGTTTGCGTGATTTCTGTCCAATTCTATTATTCTATCAAGTCCTGCCATAAGATTCCCTCAGATAAAAAAAATGCCAAGATAATCCCGACTTCATCGGGATTATCAGGCACGTAAAAACTAATTTTCCCTACTCGCAAGCTCGTCTGGGAAAATTGCTTTTTCCATGGGCCCGCCGTGATTCGAACACGGGACCGCACGATTATCAGTCGTGTGCTCCACCAGACTAAGCTACAGGCCCATATGATTATAAAGCGCCCCTGACCAGACTCGAACTGGTGACCTCGCGATCTCTATCGCTCCGCTAAGCTCTGTTCGAGCCTTTCAGCGAAGCTGAAAGATAACAGTCGCGCGCTCCACCTGCTAAGCTACAGGGGCTTATAGCTGAAAATAAAGGGGTTTATTTAAATAGTTTTTGGTGCTTTATAA
>DATDWE010000016.1:0-3268 GCA_035289765.1 Candidatus Nanoarchaeia archaeon | reverse complement strand
GGATACTGGCGTCTAGCCCTCTTTCTAGGCCAAAACTGCATTGTTCCTGATCTGGGTTTTCTTGTTCTTGGCATTTTAAGCTCTTAATTGGTTAAAAATTGTAAATATAGCTCATTTTATCTAAAAAAGGCGTTTTCACCATTCTCTGGATAAAATTAAGCCTATTAGTAAGCCTTTCTTTCAGAATAAGTTTATTCTTGCTAAACTTCTACTGAAAGACTTTTTTCAGGCTCTTATTTGTTTTCTCTCGCATTTAAACAGCCCAACAGGCGTTTAAATACGCTGTAAGGTATATCTGCAGTTTTTTTGAACTATTTATAAATATTTTGGTGCTGATAAGGCCTCTGTATACTTTCCATATATAAGAATGCGGATATCATATAACAAAAGATATTTAAATATGCGCAAACAGCGGTTTCTTCATGAAAAAGCTTATCTTGCTGATGGTGTTGGTCTTAGTGTTATCCATGCAGTTTGCAGCAGCTGCCCCCCCATGGAAAAAGACAAAAGAGCCAACTACCTCACCAACAACATCTACAACTACTGCTACAACCTCAACTACAACTGCCGCAGGCTCAACAAATGTCCCTCCTCAGATAACCTCAATCTCCTTGAAGCCAGATCCAGTTGATATAGACGGAACTATTAAGTGCTCAGTGGCAGCCTATGATGGCAATGGAGACACAGTTAGACTGTCCTACCAATGGAGCACGACTGGCTCATACTCATTTGGCAACACAACAGCAAGCACTCTTGACCTCTCTAAAGTGGAGGGAGAGGCAGAAGGTGATGTTATAACATGCGTAGCAACGCCCAACGACGGCAAAGTCAGGGGAATCTCAGGGCAGGAGAGCGTTACAATCTCTAAAGGGAGAGTGAACTGGGAGATGATTGCTGTTGTTCTTGCAGTGATAGGCGCAATTGCAGGATGGTTAATTTCCAGAAGAGTGAGGGGCAAGACAGCCAAGTATATGTCTGAGATAGACAAGGTATACAGGACGCACAACAAGAACACAAACAAGTGCGAGGCAGAGCTCACGAACATCAGGGATAAAATAGAGGATGATTTCAAAAAAGGAAAATTGACTGACCAGGCCCTCTCAATACTTGAGAAAAGGATAGAGAAGTATTCAAGAGAGCTGAGAAGCGACATAATCGACAAGCAATTCGCTCTGCCGCAGGAGCTAGGCAAGAAAGTCAAGCACATGCTTTCTGACGGAGTAATCACAAAAGACGAATATGCTCATTTTAAGGATATACTGGCAAAGGCAGAGCTTGGCGGAAAAGACAAGGAAGAGCTCAAGAGCCTCATGAAGAAATGGAAGGAGAAGGACAAGAAGTGATTTACTCAGGCTTTCTTTTGTTTGCCACTTTTTTCTTTCTTTTTGCGGACTTTTCCTCCTGATCAAGATAATATGTCTTTCTCTTGGCATAATTGACCGGATTCTTTATCATCTGGCAGAGATTGTCTGGCCTGCATATGCCAATTCCCTTATAATACATCATATTGTCGCAGTTGGGCGGCAATATCTTTTTTTTCTGCTGCTTATGGTACCTGAGTTGTCCCACTAAAAGGACCTCTCTAAGATGCTCCCTGTTCTTTTTGTTCCAGTCCTTCAGCGTCTGCTCAATCTTCTCATAATCCCAGCCGACTGATGTAAGGAAATTTACAAGTATGAAAAGGAATCTTTTTCTGCCATCCTCTATGCCATTAAGGCCTATCTTGATGCATGGAGGAAAGAAATCAGCAGGAATGGCCTTCTGCACCGACTCAAAATCATGGAAATCTCTTTTATCTCTTACAATGTTGCTGATCTCTGCCTCTTTCTTCATCCCGAAATCAAATGCCTGGACTATGAGCTTCTCTGCTTCATTCTCTCTCGCTTTCTTCCTGTCAAGGAAAACAAACCTGCTTATCCTCACGTTCTCAGGCCTTGCATCCTCTTTCCTGAAATCAAGGATCCTGTCCGGATCAATGGGTATTGAGACAAGGCCGGATTTCTCATTGAAGCAGTAGGGCATCCGGTATAGGTGCCTGGATGAGATGAGGAGAGTGTCAATGTCAAGAATCTTGAATGAGTCAAGGTCCCCGCCCACAATAACCTCACCGAATGACTTGCCGGTCTTTTTTATTATCTGGTCCACGCTCTCCTTTTTGAGCATCTCCTTTGAAAGATATTTCCCTATCATCTCCTTCAGGTAGAGCGCAATCCTTCTCGGCGCCTCTGGAAAAAGCATTCTTGTTTCCTGGCCATGCACTCTCTGAGGGAAAGCCTCAAAAGGCACGCCTATATGGAAACCATGATTCCCTGAGAATTTCACGCTTACAGAGCTTACTCCATGGTGCCTCAATGCTTTCACAACAAGATCTGCAGCTATCTGGCTGTACTCCAGGAACTTGCAGTCAATATCAATGACAAGATCCCACCCCATCCTAAGGTCATCTATCTCCTGCTTTTTCATGGCAGTGTCAAGCCTCAATGGATTTGCCCATATCTCTTCAGAGACGTGGAATGATGTTGCTCCCTGCTTCGCAAGCTCAAGGACATCAGAAGCATATTGTATTGTGTCAGGCCTCTTGCCAAAGCCTTTCTCACCGAATTTTATGGCCACTTCCTTGTTTTTTGAATGCTCGACTATCAATCTCTGTATCTCAGGATTCTTGTAGTGCATCAGAAGCTTTCCAATACTCAATGTTTCCATGTTCCCCCAATATGCCTAGTATCATGCCAAATATAAATCTTTTGGAAAAATATTTAAATCATTTAGGCGTAAAAAAAGCAATGGAAGACCTTGAAGAGTGGATAGAAGAGATAAAGGAATCGGGAAAACTGATTATTGTAGAAGGCCAAAAAGACAGGAAAGCGCTTGAAGGGCTGGGGTCAATGGATATATTATCCCTGAAGAAGCCAATCTATCAGGTTGTTGAGGAAGCTGCTTCTTCAGGCAAAGAAGTGATAATACTGACAGATTTTGATAAAAAAGGCAAAGAACTTTATGGAAAGCTCAAAAAGGACCTTGCCAAACATGGCGTGAAGGTTGACAGGCATTTCAGGGAATTTCTTCAGAGAAACACAAAGCTGAGCCATATTGAAGGCATCAAAACCTACATTTCCAATCAGGAGAATTAGCAAAAACTTTTTATAAGATCAATCTTTATCTTTTTACTTGAGGAGGTAATGGTGATGAACATAGAAGAATCAATTAGGCCATTTGAAGAAGCAGAAGAAGGGCTGTCAGACGAGCCAGGTGAACCCCAGCCAGACGA
>DATDWE010000015.1:0-10478 GCA_035289765.1 Candidatus Nanoarchaeia archaeon | reverse complement strand
TTCATTGAGAGCTCAATTCCTTTTTTTGATCTCATTCTTATTCCTCCATCATATGTTTAGCGGATTATATCTGATATAATAAGTGTCTATCGGAGCTCCATCAAAAGTTTCCAGCTCAAACTTATTGATTTGAGGTTCAAGCAAAAAAGCCTGGGCAGAATAAGAGCCAGGCTGGCTTATCTCAGGGAAATTGTTTATTATGAGCATACAGTTGCATTCAAGATCATAATATATCATGTCATTTTCTATGGGCATATCAATGCTTGCAATCTCACCTTCTTTCAGCTCAACATAACTTATCTGGTCAGAGCCCTCAGCATAATAATAGGCATTGAAGATTACCTTGCTCTCCTGTTCAGCTGGCTGCTCTGGAGGAATCACAGGCTCTTCAGCTGCTGGCTCTTCCCCTTTCTCAGCCTTTAGGTACACCCTGCTTGAGTCAACAGCATTTCCATTTGCATTATATCCCACAATGTGCATTTCATAATCTCCTTCTACATCAAATGTATAGGAAAAGCTTGAGTAATCTCCGCTACAGGGTGTTTCCTTATCCTTTACATTATCCTCCTTGTCAACACAGCCCTCTTCCTTGCAGTACATAGTGGCACTGCATTTCTTTATATCGCCTGTTCCCTTGAAGAAGAATGTTTCAGACAGGGGCAGCTTATAAGTCTGGCCATTCTTGAGGGAGGTTCCATCTGCTTTGCCCAATCTTATGTCAAGCGCACCTTCTCCTCCTCCTTCTGCTGTTTCTGGCTTCTCACCAATGCAGCAGACCCTGCCGCTGCCGCATCCTCCTGACAGCACAGACCATGCTGATGATGAGGCAGCTTTGCTTCCAGGCGGGCACACATCTCCGATATGGCAGAAATACTCCTCTCCTGTATAGCTTGAGAACACCCCTCCACAGCCAGCCGATTTTGAGAACCTGCTGAATCCACCACCAACTATAAATAAAACAATGCCCCCTACTGCAACAGCAGCAATGGCTGCAATCAGGAGCCACCACATATTCTCCAACCCTTTCTTTGACTTGAGCATTTTAGGAAAATAAAAAAGAATCATCCGCCAACTGCTATGCAGCACACACCATCAACTACCATTCCTTCATCAAACTTGCTGTCGCCATCAAGGTCGCACTTGCCCTCAACAACCTTCTGGTATGTTCCTGAACATTCCTCTGTTGTCTTAACGCACGTTCCCTGGCACTTGTCAACGCTCTTTGTGAAGATGCCCATTCTTCCTGAGAATATGAGGATCAGGACAAAGAAAACAACCATAAGTATTGCTGCAACTATTATGAGATTAAGAGAGAGATCTCCTTTTTTCATTAGTTCACCTCGTTTATGCGCTTGATGCATGATAATCTAATAAGGCCTTATTATTGGGCTCTATATATAAAATTTTCGGTGGTTTCAAACCAAAAAGCCTTTAATATGGGTTTGAGCACACTTCCAGCATCACCTTTATATCTCCTGCATTTGTAGGCACCACAATCATTCCAGGCTTTTCCTTTATTATCAATGTTCCTCTGTTGAGCGAGGTCTCATTGCAACCCCCATACTCCATGAATATGCCTCCAAGAGCTTCTCCTGCTGTTTTGGGCGGGTCCTCTATCCTATAAACCCTGAACCTGTAGGCTAGCTTCTGCTCCTCAAGAGTTGCTTCAAGCACTTCTTTGACTTTCTCATCAAAATAAACGCATGGCTCTGCGCAGTCTATTGTAGAACCTTCTGCGCAGGCTTTAAGGACCTCCGTCATGTCTATGCCAAAGCAGCCTGCATCTGCTATGCTCATTGTATTCAGGACATCCTGGCCTATATGTGCCCTTACAAAGCCTGCCTGGGTGCTGGAAGGTGGCTTTGATATTGCCTTGAGCACAAAAAGAAAGCCTATGATCACAAGCACCACAACTATTGCAATGCCTATCATCTCAAGCTGCGCTCTCTTTCCAAAGCTTTGCGCTCTCTTTATCAAGCGAACACCTCTATGTCAAGTATACCTATTGAGTACTGGCCGTATCTTTTTGCAGGATCCTTCAATGATACTGGGACGCTTGTGAGTATTGAGCTTGTCTCCTGGCTGATCACAGGCGCATTGTCATATATCACAACAGCATCCTTCTGGTCTGGGAAAATCTCCCTCACAGTTATCCTGCTCTCTCCGAAATCTTTCTGGTAGAAGAGGAACTCGTTCCTGTTCTGCGGCCTGACTATGCTTGCGAAAGCCTTAAGCTTGTACTTGTCAAAGCAGATATCTATAATGACGCTTTTCTCGCTGCATGCCAGTTCAGGCATGTATATTATGTTCTGCGATATGGCCACTGCCTCCTCCTCAAATCTCTGCCTCTGGAGCTCCCTGATTGAGCCCTCCTGTATCTTTGAGTAGAATATGAATCCTATTGCGACTATTATGAAGAAAACCACGAGTATCATGACTGTCTCCATCATCTGTATCTGGGATTTTCTTGATCCCATCCTAATCTTCACTGTCTTTGTTCGGTCTAGCATGGTTTAGTATATTCCTGATCAGTATATCCTTGGGCATGAGCTTATGACTGCCCCTTCATTGAATGTTGTAAGGAGATTTATAGAGTCATACAATAAGGAGGGGTCATTTGATCCAAACCCATTAAAGTAAGTTGTTGCATAGAAGGCATTGCAGCCAGAGTATATCTCACCATCTACTGCCTTCTGGCTAAGCTGGCCTGCCCTCTCCTTGTAGATCCTTGCCACATAACCCATCTTCTTCACAGCATCATCCATATTGCATCTGAAATTCTGGAAGCTGTCTGAATATATGGCACCATATGCTGTCTGCATCCCAAGCGCAGGATATTCGTTTGTTGTCTCATCCTCATCATTGTCTGGCACAAAAACAGGGCCTTTCTTTTTGTAGAACTTAAGTTTGGCTCTCCCATTATACCATGCTCCTGCCGTACCATCAATCACAAGAGCAGTGACTATGCTGTCGCCTGCATCAGCAAGCCCAGAAGGCATTTGAGGAGGATTTGCGTCAGAGAAGAACACAAGCCTCACTTTCTGCTCGCCTTTGTATGCAATGGAATTTATGTCTGCAACAACATCATAACTTACATTCACAGGAAGCCCGTCAACAAAATCCCTTCTCACTGAAAGCGAGGGCCCGACAAGATAGTACTTTATCTCAGGCGTTGTCATATAGACAAAATTAGAAACTCTGAAGGGCATGTCCCAGCCCTGCGTCCAGGTAAGAAGCCTGTCGCTCTTCATGCTGGTAGGAGCAAAGACAACAAGATTGCCTTTACTCTTGGACATGCCCGCCAGAGAGAAAGTGCAGTCACAACCGCCACACGAGTATGACATCTCAGCCTCAAACATATCAATCACATCCTGCCTGTTCTCGCTAGTCTTCTGTCCTGAGAGCACCCTGTCCATCGAATTGAGGATATTGACTGCAAGCTTCTTGTCTGACACTGACTTCTGCTTGTTCACTATTATTATGAAGAACATAAGGATCATTGTTCCTGCAATGAGCACAAAGACCCAGTTGAACTGGACCTCGATGACGGCCTTTTTCTCCATTCTTTTTGGGCTCTTTATGATTTTCATTCTTCACTTTCTGTTTGGCCTTCTTTTCCTTGGATTTATCTGCTTCCTGAGATCATTGTATACATCCTCTTTCTTTCCTGGCTTCAGCCTTTGAAGCTCTTCAAAGGCTTCTCTGCCCCTCTTTGCTCCAACATTTTCAAGCCTCTTGTATATATCCTCTTCTTTCTCCTCCTCAAGCCTTCCAAGCTGCTCAAAGATAGTGGAAGGCTTTGGCGCAGCAGGAGCTTCAAGCGCTTTCCTCTCAAGCTTCTCTTCCTTCTCTTTGGGAGGCATAAACTTCTCTTTTAAAGCACCCAGGCTCAGCCAACCTTCTCTGTCAGCTTCTGTTATCTCTTTCTCAAGTGTCATCCTTCTCTTTTGGACAAGCCTTTTCTCGCCGAACTTTCCGAATATCTTCTCCCTCTCTTCAATCCTCCTGCTCTCAAATCCCTCTCTTCTCCGCCTGGCTTCTCCCTCTTTTCTTGCTCTTTCCTCTATGGCCCTTCTTTTCTGCTCCTCAAGAGCCCTTCTTCTCCTCTCTTCTGCAAGCCTTCTTGCCCTTTCCCTCTCAATATCCTCAATCCTGGGCATGGCAGTTGCAGCCCCTGCTTTTGCAGCAGGAACAGCCAGAATCTTTCTCTTATAGATCAAGTATCCTGCTCCTCCAACCATCATAAGCAGGCCAATGACTATGAACACTGTTCCTATTGGGAATTCTTCCTTCACGACAAGCTCAATCTTTTCCTTGCATTTTCCTGCAATGCAGTTGCCTGTAGTGCAGTCATCTCCGCTTTCGCAGCCTAAGCCAACATCACAGAGCAGCAATTGTTCTGATGCGCACACGCCTCCGCAGTCAACATCTGTCTCATCAGGCCCCTTAAATCCGTCCGAGCATGTGCTTTCAGCGCACACGCCCTCATCAGGATTGCAGAAGCTGCTCTTGCAGTCATCATCTAGAAAGCACATCTTGTCAGAATCGCACTTGAAGCCAAGATCAGAGCAGTATCCTCCGCAGTCAATGTCGCTCTCCTCATTGTTCAATGGGCCATTGAGGATATTATCATCGCATGCTGCTTTTGCACATATTCCATCTACACAATAGTTTGAATTGCAGTCTGTGTCTATAGTGCAGCTCTGATTTAGGTCGCATGGAGGACAGCTTCCTCCGCAGTCAATGCCTGTCTCATCCCCGTCTTTCTTTGCATCAGAGCAGTAGTCAGAGACCTCTACCTCAATAAGCTGTGTTCCAGTTGCATTATTGCCGACAAGGTCTGAAGCAAAGTAGCAGATATGGGATGTTTCCCTGACATCTGCTGTGAATGGGGGCCCTGGCAGTTTTATGTCTGCAGTGCAGTTCTCAACAGAGTTCCCTGCGCCGTAATAGAAGGCATTCTGGTCGCATCCAGACTCATCAGAGCACTCAAAAATCACCACTGTAAGCCCCCTTGATTTATTTTCTGATATTGTGACTGCTGGAGGGTTTTTCTCAAAACAAATCTCATTTTTAGGGTTGTAGCTTACTGTGAAAGTTCTTGGAGAGCCTTCAAGACCCACATTATTGACTGCCCTTACGCTGAAAGAATATGCTGTGTTGTTCTCAAGTGCAAAACTGTTGCCTTTGCTGTCCTCATCAATGCCTGGGAAAGGGCTTGCTATCCTGGTTCCATTGACCAATGTTTCTGTGCCCTTTCTTATGTCAAGCAGGAAGTGGCTTATGCCTGATTCCTCATCAACAGCGTTCAGCAAAAGCGGAGGCTCAAAAGCAAACTGGTCATTATAGCAGGTTATTAATGATCCATTCACATCAGGAAGGCCGGTTGGCTTTGTATTGTCAATTGTGAATGTATAAGCATAAGTCTGGTCCTGCAGTATGCCTGCAGCAGTGCTTCTGCAGTATATTGTGTTTGTGTATGTCCCATCTTTAAGCTGCCCAAGATTATATCTGTGGGTCTTCTGGTCAGGCATTGCCAGCATGCTTGTCTGCTGGCTTATGCTTCCTCCGCTTATCTGGCAGGAAGCCCTTTTGTTCGTCGTGGCAATAAGCTCTATTGACTTGTTTGTCGTGTATCTTGGGGGGAATACCACACCTATCCCAAGGCCAGCAGAAAGGTCAACCTCAATGTCCGCAGTCCTTTTTTCTGTCCTCCATCCTGCCCTGTCCTCGCACTGAGCATAGAATCTGTAGGTCGCCTTCTGTTCTGAGGGAAGAGCATGCGCCTGCCCGTTTTCCAGCTTGTATGCTTCAAAATTATAAAGATTGAAATTGTCAAAAGGAGTCATGTCTGTGTAGTTCTTGTCTTCTCCGAATGAATACCTGCATATCACAGGCTCGCCTGCAGTAATGCTGAGCACTGCCTGGAGCTGATCCCCTGTTTCAGGATATTCAACAATCTTTGGAGGCACGAACGTGAATGCGCTGATTGACGGCGGCAGGGTGTCAATATATATATCAAACCTTTTCTGGTTCACCCTCCCCAATGTCTGGTCTTTGCATAGTATGTAGAATTGGCCGTATGTCCCAAGGCCGAACATGCTGAAGACATTGGCTGCAGTGTGCTCAGGCTTCATCTCAGCAGGCGTCTCAAAAGGCCTCAAAGCAAGGCTGTTGAAGTTGTAGTAGGGATTGTCAACTCCAATCTTGCACTCTGTGTTCTCTGGCAGGCCATTCCTTGTTGTGCTTATTGTGAGGTTGTTCACCTCCATGTTTGAGACGCCAAGCCTTGGCTCAATGATTATTATATTTGTCTCTGTGATGTTCAGATACAGGTATTCATAATGGGTTGCGGCATTGCCGATAAGGTCAACTACCTGCAGCCTGAGAACAAAATACCCGTTGAACAATGGCATCTGCGGAGTTACACTGACAGAATTGCTGTAGACTTCTGTTGTTATGGGTATTGAGAGAGCAGGTATGCTGAGCAGAAACACTATGTTGCCTGTGCTGAGGAACTGCTGGAAGAGGCCCTGGTCCTTCTCCATCAATGCATCATTTATGCCGTATAATGTGGCATTCCTGAGCTCAATCTCCTCCTGGAAGTCAACCTCAATCGTGGGATTGACCTTGTTGATCCTTTTGAAATCATACAGAGAACCTGCTTGATTCATCTGAGGCAGCTGGCCCAAGGAGAATATCGCAATATTTGCAAGTATAAAAAAAACAAATACTCCTAATATGATCATCCTCTTTTTTAGTCTCATGTTTACTTCGGCTGCTAATGCTGTTTCTGCTGCTTTGTCCAAATCAGCTTATTGCTGTGCTGACCACATATGGCGGTTGCAGGTCAGCAACAACATACAGCGGAGTGAATGCAGCGTTTCCTGCATCATCCTCCATATAAACATTAAGCTTGTTCAGCGTTGTTGTGTTGAATGTGCCGTTGATCAGCATGGTCAGCTCAAATGTATTGCCCACAATATTGGCCAGCTCGCTTATATCCTCAAGGATGGGCCTCTTTCCAGGCACGAATACATAATCTCCAGGTATGATATAAACAGATCTTACATCATCGTCTGTGAAATTGCCCCTGACCCTTATCTCTGTCTGGTTTGTCACAAGCCCTGTGTCAAGGATCCTTGTAGGCATGACAGAGACATGCAGGTCCTTTACATTTGGAAGCGAGAGGTCCATATAAGTCTGAAGGTCTGCTGTGTCATAATTTCCTGCATAGTCAGCTATCTTCAGGCTGAGAGTGGTGTCTCCTTCATATTCCCTCTTTATCGCAGGATCTGAGAAATCTAGGGCAGGAGTTGTCCATTTGAAGTAATAATGTCTTCCTGCTCTTCCAACCTGAGTCAATATATAATACCTGTTTTTGAACAGCAATGTGGCATTGAGATCATGGACCTCATTATTCACAACAGCATCAAATACTATATCATAATCACCTCTGATCTTATCTGGATATACAACACTGCCTATGTCTGGAGCAACATCATCAATCACGAGCTTGTCAAGGAAGAGCGGTGATCTTGGTCCTTCTGCGCCATCCTCAAACAGCTTTCTCGCTTCAACAATTATCTGGTATTCATTCTCTACAAAACTTCCCCCTGGGCCCACGACATTGGGCACAAGCTCTGGATCAAACCTGCAGCCAGTGAAATAATTTGCATCAGCAGTCTCTTTGCAGGCAGGCACGTTTATGTAATTTCCTACGAAATTGTTGTAATACGCTGTTATCTCCACATCAATCGCATCCTGGAAGAACAATGAGAACTCAGGGGATTTCTTTGTGAACCAGACCCCATTGTAATATACTCCATCCCTCACATCAAAGACAGGAGCCATTGGAGAATCCTTATTCACTGTGAATATCCATTTTGGGCTGGCTGATGAAGTTGCTGTCAGGGGATTCAAGGCATAGTCAAATCCTGTGAAGTTGACGATGTATGTGCCGTCAAGCGTAGCTGGGATATGGGTGATATTATAATAATAATACTGCCCATCGCTTATATTTGTTATCTTCTCCAGCTTTGCTGTCTTGCCATTGAGGTAAAGCTTTACATTGGAAGTGTCAAGCTGAGAGCTTCCTATTGGCTTCCTCACGATTATTGATATAATTGTGTTCTTGTTCTCTGAGAACCCTTTCTGGGGCACCTGCTTTATGACCTCTGGAGGCTGCGGGTCATACACTATTGTATAAATCTTGTCAAGATAGCCTTCCTGCCCTCCACTGCTCTCTGGCCTGATGAAGAAATAATTTGTTCCTCTCTCAAGCCCTATATTTGCTCCGAACCAATCTGATGGATGCGCTGCATTGAAGACCTTTGCAGTGTCTTTCAGGTTCACATCCTTCTCAAGAGGATATTCAAGCTCCACCTGCTGGCCGTCAATATCAATTATCCTGTAATACTCCTTGTAATGGCCATAGCTTGTCCTTGGGTCCTTGAACTCAAGATAATTGCCTGGCATGACGCCAAAACCACTGATGCCAGCAAGGAAATTATACACAAAAGTCTCTCCTATGTTTCCCTGGAAATTTGTAAGCGAGCCTGTCTCTTTTGGATTGGCATTCTGCGCAAGGTCGTATCTCTGCTGCAGCTTTATGTCAGTAAGCCTCTGGCCAACATAATAATTGACTTTTGCTGTGCCTGCCTTTGCCTTACCTGTCACAAACAGCAGGTTCTGGTTTGTATAATATATGCCTCCCTCTTCATTCAATGGATAGAAGTAAGGCTTTGAGTTGTACTTGTCAAGTGCAGGCGCGAGATCTGCCTCAGGGACTGTGGTGTCAAAAACCAACTTCTCTGCATAATAATACTTGTTCTCCTCTGCTGCTGCCTCTACAGAGCAGAATTCTCCTGGCATAGCCACGACAGCAGTCACATTTATGCCCAATATCTTGTCCAGCATGCCTGGCAGGCTCCATGGGATTGTGAATGTGAATAGCTGTGTCTTCCCGAAATCCTCGCTCCTGAAAAACCTTACAGGGATGTTGTAGATCTGGTCCCCTTCAACCCTCACATCAGCTATTGCTGCAACAAGGTTCTTTGATGAGCTGAGCTTTATGATATAATCACCGTAAGCAACTGCCTTGAGCGGCTCTGAAGAGCCTGTCATCGGAGCCTTGAACACATCAATGTCAAGTATTGTTGGCAGGACATTTATCTGCACATTTATTGCATTTGTCTCTGTATTTCCTCCAAGGTCATTTGTTGTGAATCTTATCAGCTGTGTGGAGTCAACTGTGAAAGGATCACTGAGGCCTTCGCCTGAAAGCTCCTTAGTCACATCATTTCCAGTGGAAGGGTCAGTGTATGTGTAAGTTGTCCTGTCGCATCCAAGGTCCATTCCCTTCACATTCCTGTTCTTAAGGAACCAGTTGTCGCTGCACTGGATCATCAGGGTCTGCTTTGAGCCGTAAGTCTGTGACTGGTCAAAGCCATATGCTGCAAAAGTGCTCACAGCCTCAACTGCAGGAGGCTTGCTGTCCACTGCAAACCGTATCCTGTCATTGTTCTCTCCCTCTATTCCGTCAGCAAACCTGCACTTGACATCAAATGAATAAGGGGTTTCCAGCAGCACATATTGTGTTGTTGTGTGTGAGAGTCCATCAGGGCTGTCTATGAAGCTGAACTGCATGCTGTCATATCTCTGGTCTGTGCCTGTTGTCGGAGAATACTTGCACTCTGCCAGCTGGTCTGTGCCCACTGACATATCAACTGCAGTCTTTGTGACTGGATTGACTGGCTTGGGATCATGGATCCTGTTGTTGTCTATGCTGAAAGATACAACTCCATCTGCCTTGTTCCCTGCCCTGTTAGAGCATTCATAGACAAAGTGATAATTGTCATCAGGAAGATTTGTGTATGTCCGCGATATGCTTGATCCAGCGCGCAGCTGCACTTTGTCAATAACAACATCAGGATATGCAGGCACTCCAAGGTCATCTTCAAGGCGGGCTGAGCAAGTGACCTCAGAGTCTGTTGTGAGTGTTATTATCTCTGTTCTCTTGTTGTATATCTGTTTTCCTGCTGTGATGGCTGGGATCTTGCTGTCAAAAGCAACATCAATTGACTTTACCTCCTCGATATTGTGCGCGCGATCCTCTGAGTAGTAGAACATTGTATAGGCTCCATTGTAATCAACCCTCTTCTGGATGCCGCATGCAGTGCTCTCTGCAGGATAGCATGTCTGGCCTTCCTTTGCAAAGCAGAAATAGGTTATTGCAGGCTCGCTTGTTTCCAGCTTTATATACACATCTCTTCCCAGGATAAGCCCGCCATTGTCTGCTGCTGCATCAGGCACAATCATTGTCTCTGGAGGGGTATTGTCTGACTGGCAAACTGTGTCATAGACAGAGCAGTCTGCTTTTTCATTTCCATCAGCGTCTTTGACACATGTGGTGCTGCCAAACTCGTCAACTCCCCACTTACATGTTCCAAACTTGAAATAGTCATTGCTTTGCTGAG
>DATDWE010000014.1:0-2167 GCA_035289765.1 Candidatus Nanoarchaeia archaeon | reverse complement strand
CCCTTTGCTGAGCCTATTGCGACAAATCTTGTCATGCTTCACCTTTGGTTATCTTCTCAACATGGTCAAAATAATCCTTTATTCTCTTGTAGTACTCTGTTATATTGTCGATGTTTATCTCCACTTTCTCATTCTCAAGATTTATTGTCATTGTGACATGCCTTCTGAACTCCCTGCACCTGTCAAAAGAGGCCCTGTTCAGCTGCCTCAGCCTGATGTAGAAATCAGCCATCTCCTTGACCTTCTCATCCCCATAATTCTGCTTTACTGTGTTTGATTTTGCAATCGGCTGCTGCGGGACTGCGCTGATCTTCTTCTCATCCTCCAGCTTCCTGAGCAAGGAGTCAAGCATGAACTCAATGGCGCTAATCATCCTTCCAAGGATGCTCTTGAATATGTCGCATGTCCTAGTGTATTTCAGGCTCACATATATCAGGTGATCCACCCTCTTAAGCTCGTCTTTTGATTTTTCAAGGCTTTCTTTCATATTTTCATGTCCATCTCATTCTGTTTTATTATTGAGTTGATATCCCCAACAAATGCCTTTGCCCTTGCAACATATTTCTTCATCTCCTCAGGCGTCAAGGCCCTCATGCTGTAATCCTCTGAGCACATCACAAATACGCCCCTTCTTGAGAACTCCACTGGGCTTTTCTTGTGGGAAACTAATATACTCTTCACATCTGCTATGAACTTGACATTTTCCTTGTCTATGTTATACCTGCCTACCAGCTTCATCTTGAAGGTGTTGTATTTTGATTCAAACGTGTCATTGAATGAAGGTACTCTCTTGTAAAGCCTCTCAAAGTAAAGCAGCGCGCCGATTGCGTTTGTCAGGGAAAGAAAGACGTTCTCAAGCACAGTGAGCAGCAGCCTGGGGTCCTTAACAAGGGGATATGTCTGCGTCAGCATGTGGTCTGCTATCTTTATGTTTTTTATAGCCTTATCCCTGATCTCCTCATATTTCTCCATGCCAGTATATATAAAGGAATACCTATTTAAAACTTTTGCTTTAAATACCCTTTAGAATCCCCTCAATCAAACCGCTTATTTCTGGGTTTTTCTCCTCTTTCTTATTATCCTCAAGGTCAGAATCCTGTTATTCTCAACATTATCCGCAATTATATCAAAGTTGCTGAACCATATCTTGTCGCCTTCTTTAGGTATCCTGCCAAGCTTTTCAAGCACAAAAGCCCCTATAGTCTTATTTTTGGCCTTATGAAAGCCAAGCTTCAATTCCTTGTTAAGCTGTTTAAGCGTTGTTTCACTGTCCACAATAGCAATCTTTTCGTCAATGATCTTTACAGGCTCTTTCCTGACCTCATTCTCATCATATATCTCGCCCACAATCTCCTCAAGAATGTCCTCCATTGTCACAAGGCCTGCAACACCTCCGTGCTCATCAACAACAATTGCCATGTGCTGTTTTTTTCTCTGGAACTCCCTGAGAAGAGAGTCTATCTTCTTTTTGAGCGGGACAAACATGACTGGCTTGATGATGTCCTTCAAGGACACATTGGAATTAAGCCTGTCAATATAAGGCAGCAGATCCTTGACATATAATACTCCCATTATCCTGTCAATCCTGCCCTCAAATACAGGTATTCTTGTGAACCTGCTCTTTTTGAGAAAGTCAATGAGCGCAGGCATGCTTGTGCTGGAATCAAGCCTTATCATATCTGTCCTATGCACCATGATCTCTTTTACCTCTATATCATCAAACTCAAATATCCTGTGGATCATCTCCTTCTCTTCCTTGCCAATGCCTCCTGCTTCATGGCTTATGTTGATAATGCTTCTGAGCTCATCCTCAGATATTCTCCTTATCCCATACTCCTTTCCTCCAATGGTCCTTGTGAATATCTTGATGAACCTGTCCAGAAAGAATGTTATTGGAAGGAATATCTTCTCCATCACATCAACAGGTTTTGCCAAAAGAAGAGCAATTCTCTCTGCATGTATTGTTGCAAATGACTTCGGCGTTATCTCTCCAAAGACAAGGATTAGGAATGCCATCACTCCAACCGCAATGCCAGCTCCCTTGCTGCCAAAATAATCAACAGCCATCACTGTCGCAATAGCAGATGCAGTTATATTGACAAGATTGTTTCCGGTAAGTATGGTTATGAGAAGCCTGTGGGGGTCTGATTTCAGCTTCTGCAAAGTC
>DATDWE010000013.1:0-6615 GCA_035289765.1 Candidatus Nanoarchaeia archaeon | reverse complement strand
GCCTTTATCTTCTTGATGTGCTTCTCTTCCAGGACAGTGAGCTTGACTCCATTGCCTGCAGGCTTTGTGATCTTTTCTTTTGAGAAATATGCTGTTGACTTTCCTGCCTTTTTTGAGTCCACCCTGTTGTCTTTGATAAGCTGCGCCAGATACTTCAGTACAGAATCATTCGGCAGGCCTGTCCTGCCAGAGATATCCTGGGCAGTAAGACCTGAAGGGTTGCTGTTAAGAACATCTATGACCCTTATATGAGACCTATCCTTTGTTTCCCTCATTTTTTCACGTTTATATGCTATTTCCCTGCTTTAAGCTGTATTAATATAGCAAGTATATATTCTCATATATAAATTTTATTGATTATTAGATGGCCTGGGCCCATCTGGAGTCTATACCTCAATCGTTTATCCTTTTGTAGATTGCCTGAAGGAGCCTGTCCTTGTCAAAAGGCTTTGAGATGCATATTGTGGACGCGTCTATGGACTGGAAATAATCGCTTACATCTCCCAGCACAGTCACAACAATCACCTTGGTCTTCCTGAGCTTTGGATTCTCTTTGATCTCCTTGAAGAAGATATCCCCGCTTTTCTTAGGCAGAACAATGTCCAGGATCATCAGGTCGATGTGCTTCTTCTTCAGGTGCTTCAGTGCCTCAGCAGCTGTCTTTGTGGTTATTATCTTGTACCCATTCTTTATAAGGTCTTTATAGATCTCCTGCATATCAGGGTCGTCTTCAACTATTAGTATGTTCTTCATATTCTTCTTCTCCAAAATCTCACCTCATCTGGTTTTATATCCTCAATTGGATTGGGCATATCGGGGGGGGCAACAGACCTCCTCCTGACAGGAAGCACAACAGTGAATGTGCTTCCTTTGCGGGGCGCTGACCTTACCTTGATCTCCCCATTGTGGAGCTCGACAATCTTTTTGCACAGGGCAAGGCCGAGGCCGAGGCCCTCAATATCGAGGTTCAATTGCGAGAAAGGTTTAAATATTTTCCTGATGCCTTCAGGTTTCATGCCGATCCCTGTATCTTCTACCTCAATAAAAACCTTGCCGTCTTTCTTCCTGCATCTGATGTAAACATGCCCTCTTTTTGTGAATTTTATTGCATTGCCCAGGAGATTCTCTAAGAGAATGCTGATCAGGTTGGCGTTAGCATAGATAAATGACTCTCTTGCGGGTTTGAACGCTAATTTTATGCCTTTCTCAGCAGCCTTCCCTTTGAAAGCGTTTGTAACGTCTGTTATGGTCCTACAAAGGTTTATCTTCCCTGTATCAAGCTGCTTTAATGACTCCAGCCTGCTGAATTCTACAACCAGTGATGTCTGGTCCCTGAGCTTTTTTGAATTCCTCTGCAGCATCTCAAGATATTTCTCAATATTTTTCTTTGATGGAATTTCTTCTTTGAGCTCATTGCCCAGGAAATCAGTTGCCATTGCCATCATGGCAGCAGGAGTCCTCAGCTCATGAGAGGCATCCCTCAGTAGTGTTGATTTCATCTGGTCTATCTCGCGAAGCTCCTGATAGGATCTCTTTATCTGTTCCTCTGCCTTTTTTCTTTCAGTTATGACATCAAACACAGCCACAAAATATCCTTTCTGGGGGCAGTATACAGAGATCCAAAACCACATCTTAAGCGATTCAACATATATCTCAAACCTTTCTGGCCTGCCTGTCAGAGACACCCTTCCATAGATCTTGAACAGTTGGGGGTCAGACTTCTGTATGCCCGGAATCACCTCAGACACTTTCTTACCTACTACATTCTTAAGTCCTGTTAAGGTCCCAAAGGATTTGTTCACATCGAGATAGATGAAATCCTCAGGCTTGCCTCTCCTGAATATCATCTTGCAATAGGCAAAACCATTGAGCATATTGCTGAAAAGAGAATGGTACAGCTTTTCGCTCTCTTTAAGCGCTTCCTCTGCCTCCTTCCTCTCAGTGATGTCTTCAAGGAATGTTATTGTCCCGATTATCTTTTTTTCCTTATCATAGAACGGAAGCTTAGAGATCAGGCCCCATATCTCTTTTTTGCTGAAGGGGCTTACATACCTCCTTATGAAATTCAGCTTCGGCTTGCCTGATTTTATGACTTCAAGGTCATCTGCGCGCGTCTTCTCTGCCAGCTCTTTTGGTTTTACCACGTCAAAAGTGGTCTTTCCTATTATATTGTTCTTTGGCAGCCCGAGAAAGTCAGAATATGTTTTGTTTACGTTCAGTATCCTGTCTTCTTTGCTTTTGTATATGATTATGCTTGGGGAGGAGTCAAAGATGGTCTGATAGTCTCTTTTTTGCTCCTGCAATAACTCTTCGGTGTTCTTCTTCTCGGTTATGTCATGGATTGTTCCCTGCACATACTCAGGTTTTCCGTCAAGGCAAACATTCCTGACATGGTCATGGACCCATCTTATCTTATTGTCTTTGCGGACAATGCGGTATTCCCTAGATGTGCGGAAGTTCTTTACAGTTGCAACCTTCGTCCAGCTATCCTTTATCCTTTTGAAGTCCTCTGGAAGTATTATATTGGTCCATACAGGCTTTCCTTCCACAAAATCTTTCTCAGAGTAGCCAGTTATCTCCTTGACAGACCCATGAAAGAAGATAGGTGTGCCGTTCATATAGGCCTTGTATGCAATGCCATGGAAATTCTCGACAAATGTGCGGTACTTGTGCTCGCTCTCTTTAAGCGCTTCCTCTGCATTCTTCTTCTCGGTTGTATCTACAGATATCCCCACCACATGGCTGACCTTGCCTTCAGCGTCCTTCACAGGATTTATTGTTGTCCTAAGCCATCTCTTCTCTTCCCCTATAAAAGTGTGGGATTCAGAGGAGAATGGTTTTCCTGAAGAGAACACTTGATCTATCTCTCTTGCGTATTTCTCTGCAATCTGCCTCGGGAACAGCTCAAAGACTGACTTTCCAATCACTTTCTTTTTCTTCTGCCTCAGGAAGCTGGCTGCTTTCTTGTTCAATGACACGACTTTGTGTTCTCGATTGATGATGAAGGCCATATCTTCTATATCATCCACAAATTCCATGAATCTTTTTTCGGCCAGATTTATTGCGTCCTGGGGCGTCCTTTCACTGGAAGGGGTATATTCCTTGACAAACTCCATGACCCTCACAACTTCACCATTGTCTGATATTGGAACGGCAGTCACTTCATACTTCTTTCCGTCTGAGCCTCTTTCGATGACCCTGACTTCCCTGCCTGTCCTGAATGCTTCTGCAGCAGGGCAGCCCTCGCATATGCTCTCTCGGTTCTTGTATATGATATGGCACGGCTTTCCCTTCACTGCCTCGATATCAAAGCCTTTGTTCCTCAGTGCCTTGTTTACCCACTCTATCCTCATATTCCTGTCTATAATAGAAACGCCTTCTGGCAGATTGTCGAGGAGTGTCCTGAAATACTCTTCCTGCAAGAGACCACCTTTTTTGCTTGTTATGGCAGACCATTATGCAAGACATGCCCTTTAAGAAATCACTATGGCAAAGTTGTCAGGGATTCTTTTGGTTCTGCACTTCTGTTATGGTGTTTTTTATTATAATGAATTGCCTTTAGTATTAATTTTTTTCTGTTATATATTATGTATCGGTAATTTCTTGCCTTCTGGCAGTGATTCATTCCTCAAAAAACCTGCTTATCTTCTCCTCAGAGGATATGCCTTCTGCCTTCCCCATTGGCCCTTTCTTGTATATTTCTCCAAAGATATGCGCAAGGCTTTTTTTTAAGTTATCCAGCTTATCTTTGGTTATAACTCCGTTTTTATATATGAGGTCGGCGTATTTAAATAATTTCTCTTTGGTGATGTCTCCTTTCCCTTTAATCTCGTTGAATTCTGCTGCACCGAGAGGGCCCATGATCTCCTCAAATAGCTCTGCCACTCTTTTTTCAATCGCTGCCTTTGAAGAGAACAGCACCTTGATAGGCTTCATCTCCTTCACTGGTGTGGATGGAATGTTGAAATAGAATGTGCTTCCCTCCCCAAGACTGCTCTCTGCCCATGTCCTGCCGTTCTGCGACTCAACTATGCCTTTGCATATTGCAAGCCCCAGACCTGTCCCGCCATATTTCCTGTAGATTGTCTTCTCAGCCTGGAAGAACGGCTCAAACAACCTCATCAGGTCCCCAGAAGATATCCCAACCCCATAATCCTTCACGCTGAAAAGTATGCCATCATCAATTGCTTTTGCAGTGACCTCAACAGTGCCTTTGTCCTTGGAGAACTTGACTGCATTATTGATGAGATTCCTGAGCACCTGCATTATCCTGTCAGGGTCTGTCTCAATCACAGGCAGCTCGCCTATCCTGGAGATTATCCTTATCTTCTTTTCTGGCATGAATGCCTTCATCTCCTCTATGACTCTCTTGATGTGCTGCACCATGTCTGTCCTGACAAACTGGAACTTAAGCCTTGCTGCCTCAATCCTTGAGATCTCAAGGAAATCAAGGATTATGTTGTCAAGCCTTTCAGTGTTCCTGAGCACAATGTCAATAGCCTCTTTCTGCTTCCTGCCAAGCTTTCCAAAATACCCCTTTTCAAGCATCTGGAGCTGGGCTTTCATTGGTGTTATAGGGCTTCTCAGCTCATGGCTTGTTATTGAGAGGAACTCTGTCTTGGCATGGTCAATCTGCTTTCTTTCGTCATCCACTCTTCCCAATATCTGAATGGTCTTGTTTGTCTCCTTGCCAAGCTCCTCAAGCTCGTCCCCTGTATTGATGTCTGTTCTTGCCTTGAAATTGCCATTCTCAAGCTCTTTTGCCACATAATTCAGCTGCTCTATGGGCTTTGTGATGTTGCTGGTGAAGAAAGCTCCAGCTAAGGAGAATAATAATGTCAGAATTACCCCTATGACTATAGATGCACTTCGAAGCCAATTTATCTGTGAGAAAGCCTCATCCTTGTCAATCTTTGAGATTATGCATAACTCCCTGTCAGGAAGCCAGGAATATGCGACTATAGCGCGTACTCCTCTATAATCATAAGCATCTTTAACGCCGTTATTTCCTGCGATGCAATCCTCAACAGACTCTGTGTGGATGGTCATGTCCAGGGGGGAGCCATACTCAAACATCAGAGGCGTTATCGGAATATGTGAATCATCCACAATAAAGCTCTCTCCGCTGGAGCCCAATCCAATATTCTCTGCCATAATCCTATCTATCTGGCTGTTGTTCACTATTGCAGCAAGAACGCCAATCACATTGCCGTCTGCATCCAGCAAAGGTGTGGAGATGAGCATCACAAAATCCCCTTCCTGCTCATCATAATAATAATTCTGCACAAAAGCTCCTTTCTTTCCCTGTATGAAATAAGGCTCTGCAGACTGGCTTTTGCCTTCTGATGAGCTGTCTGTTGACGCATGGATGTGACTATCTATATCGAGAATATAAATGCTTTTGAAATGGTTGGCAGTGAGATCAAGCCTTTCTGACAGAAGGCCTTTTACAATAACATGATACTGCATCCAGTCAGGGTTTTCTTCTTCGAGCGCAGCTTTCATCTGAATGAAGCTTTCCAGAAAATGCCTTTCTTTTGATATGCTTGCCAGATCTCTTGCCAGCTCATCAATGAATTCATCCAGATTGTATTCCTTGAACCCCACGACAGTTGCAAGCTGGCTTTCAACCCTCTCTTTCAGAGCCTGATGCGAGATATAATAATAAGTGCTCCAGCTCATTAAGACGCTGAAAAGCACCAGAAACCCGATAATCAATAATTTAGTGCCTATTCTCATGGGTCAGCCACCGCAGGATTTGCTAAGAGATTGTGAGGCAGCTGCTGCTATCCCATCAAGACAAGTGCCCATATGTTTCTGTCCGGTGAAAGAGCATAAACTCCCTCTTTTCAGTGCCATAAAACCCCTTTTTACAGATAAATATAAAATTTCACAATGCAGTGCGCTCAGTCAGTCAGGTCTATTACCTTGCTGGAGAACATGGACAGCTCATTTATTGTGCTCTCATGCTCTTTTATGTTGAGAGAATAGAATACTGCCCTGCTCTGGCTTGCCTCGACCTTGTTTATTATGTAAGAGACGAACTTTATCACAGAGTCCCTCTTCTCATATATCATAAGGTTGGTTACAGAGTCAAATATCACATACTCAAAATTGTGCTTCAGGAATTTGGATATCACAAGAGAAAGCTCTGTAAGGGCTCCCGGAGAGCTGACGAAATAGCAGCTGTCTGTCTGGCTGGGGGTCTTCTTGATTGTCTTTGATATTGCATCAACAAAGACTATGTTGCTCATGTCAACCTTTTTCTTGTTGAAGAGCTCTTTCAATGAGTCGTAGGTCTTGTTCAGGGTGACATAGCACACGCTCTTGCCTGACAGCTCCTCTGCAATCTTCACAATCACATCATTGTATTCCAGGCTTGGCATCAGCAGCAGGACGGTCTTGTTGCCGGCCAGCTCTTTCACAATATCAAGTTTTTGCAGCTTTTCCATTTTATTTCAGTATCTTCTTTACTCTTGCCACCAGTTCATCTATATCAAAAGGTTTCTGGATGTAGTCCACAATATTCTTGGACTTCAAAAGCTCCTCTTTTTCTGCCTCAGAGGTCCTTACAACGCTCAGGAATGCCACTTTAACGCCCTTGATCTGCTTTAC
>DATDWE010000012.1:0-3917 GCA_035289765.1 Candidatus Nanoarchaeia archaeon | reverse complement strand
GTATCTTCTTTCGTAGATCTTATGGAAAGTGGGGCCTCCCCTCCTGAGGTCATCCTGGTCTGTCACATCATCATGGATCAGGAGGAAACCTTCCATAAGCTCGACAGCAAGAGAGGCAGAGATTATGTCTTTTTCAGCAGGCTTCCCAAAGCACTTGTAGCCATGGATCATCAGCGCAGGCCTGATCCTCTTGCCCCCCCTGAGATTGAACTCCTTGAGGCTCTTCATGATGTCAGCAGCAGAGCTGTCAATTGCTTCAGCATCCTTGATCTTCCTGTCAAAGAAATCTGAGAGGGCTTTGTCTATCTTCAGCTTGTATTCTCTTAGAACGCCAAGCGCATCTGCCATAGCCTTATCTTTCTGCGCCTTTTATTTAAATCTTTCCAAAAATATTATAAAGATATGCGGATTCTGCTTCTTTATGGACAAAAGAACTGCGGACTTTGCGCTTATATCAGCTGTTGTGCTCCTGCTTGACCAGCTGACGAAATATTCTGTTGCCGCAGTTAAGCCTTCTGGCACAGGATTCTTCTCAATAAATTACGCAACAAACACAGGGGCTGCTTTTGGAATGTTCAGGGATGGAAACACATTCCTTATACTGCTGTCATTTGTTGTGCTTGCTGCCATAATATACATCCTGTTCTTTTATTCAAAGAATCAGCCAAAAGGGGTTTTCATCTTCTCAGCCCTGCTTTTCGGAGGAACGCTTGGAAACCTTGCAGACAGGATCCTGAGAGGCTATGTTGTCGATTTCATAGATTTCAGCTTCTGGCCGAGCTTCAATGCTGCAGATACAGCGATAACAATAGGGGTGATTGGCCTTATCTATTATATCTACAAAGAATAATCACAAGAGAATTTTCAGCCTATAAGCATTGCTCCTGTGAACATCACTATTATTGCGATAATCTTTAATGCGATTGTTGACCTGCTTATCTCCTCCTTCAACACTCGCGGGACGTAGATGCTCAAAAGGGCTGCGAAGAGAAGCACAAAGAACGGCTGTACTGACACCAGCGCCCCAATAAGAGTTACATAACCCACAGAGCTTGCGATCACTATCAGGAAGACAGCTGCAAGATTCAGAAACTCGCTCAATGACGCCAGGCCTATTGCTTTTGCCTTGTGCTTCCTTACTGCTTCTCTTATATCCTTAAAGTTTATGAAATAGAAAGGGATGAGCCATACAAAGGCGCCTATCCTCATGTAAGAGTACACTGTCCAAAAGTCAGCAAAGCCAAGGAGGTATTTTATGACAACAGAGTTTATAGAGATGCCAAATGAAGATACCATCACAAGCCAGAATGCCTTTCCGAATGAGAGCCTGAATGGCCTCTTTACAGATATGAGCATTGCGCCTGCCACAAGCAGGAGTATCCCAAGATATTTCAGGCCCGTGAACCGCTCTCCAAGGAACAATGCTGCAAGAATCAGCACAAAAAGAGGAGTGATGTAGAACAAAGGCACTATCCTTGATATCTCTTCTATCTTAACTGCCTTGAAATAGAGGAATACTGCAATTAGATATACTGCAGAGGAGAGAAAGGCAGCAAGAATAAGGGCATAAGAAAGTTCAGAGAAGCCTTTGATATAGTATATTGGGATGCTTGTTATGATTCCAATAATAGCCATCATGATAAGAGAGATTATAGGTTTCCTCAGAAGCTTTGTATAGATATATTTATCTATTATGTTGGAAGCTGACAAAAACACTGATGCAAGTATTGATAGTAGCATCCATGACATGATATTAGAACTCTTCTGTCTCCTCAAGACCTTTCAGATAGCCTTTCTTTGCCAGCCAGTCTATCTGGCTTGGCCTGTACTTGAATATTACATCTCCTTTCTCGTTATCATACTCCCATGGCTCAACTACAATGACATCCCCTTCCCTTATCCAGAGCTTTCTCTTGAGCCTTCCTGGGATCCTGCACACCCTTGTCTTGCCGTCAAGGCACCTAACAGACATCCTGCTTCCGCCAAGGCGCTGCTCGACTATGCCAAAGCATTCTCTGCCCCTGGGAAGCTTTATCCTTCTTATCTCTTCCTGGATCTGGTCCTGCCTCTCCTGCTCTGCTTTCTTGATGCCCATGAGAATATAGAAAAAATAGCTGTTTATAAGGTTTGCGGTGGTTTGAAGTGGTTATTTCCTCTCGCCAATCTCCTTCAGAACGTCCTTCAAGAATTCCTCAACCTTCCTCTCTCCGTGCACCTTGTTGTCCCTTGTCCTGACATTCACTGTGCGGTTCTTCTGCTCATTGTCTCCCACAACAAGGATATAATTTATCTGGCTCACCTGCGCATCCCTCACTTTCTTAGGCGTTGACTCTGCCCTTGCATCAACCTCAACCCTCACTCCTGCATCAAACAGCTTTTTCCTGACTTCTTCTGCATAATCATGATGCCTGTCTGCGATAGGCAGTATGATCGCCTGCACAGGACTTATCCAGAGAGGGAACTTTCCTGCGCAGTTCTCAATGACCATGCCTATGAATCTCTCCATTGATCCGAGTATCGCCCTGTGCACCATTATCGGCGTCTTCTTTGTGCCGTCCCTTGCCTCGTAAGTAGCGTCAAATCTTGCAGGCATTGAGAGGTCCACCTGGATTGTCCCGCACTGCCAGTTCCTTCCTATTGCATCCTTCATGTTGAACTCAATCTTTGGCCCGTAGAATGCCCCCTCTCCTTCCTTTATCTTGAATTCCTTATTCATCTTTTTCAGGGCATTCTTCAGTGCATTTGTCGCAGTCTCCCATACCTCGTTGCTTCCGATTGATTTCTCAGGCCTTGTTGCTATGAATATTATGATCTCCTTGAAATCAAAGACAGAATAGATCTTCAGGGCATAATCAACCATGTCCATGATCTCTGACTCGACCTGCTCTTCTGTGCAGAAGACATGCGCATCATCCTGCGTGAATGCCCTCACCCTGAACAGCCCTGACAGCACCCCTGAGAGCTCATGCCTGTGGACATAGCCGAACTCTGCATTCCTCAAAGGAAGCTCCCTGTAAGAATGAAGCCTTGATTTGTATATCAGCAGCCCTCCTGGACAGTTCATGGGCTTCACTGCATAATCCTGCTCGTCTATCTTTGTAAAATACATGTTGTTCTTGAAATTGTCCCAGTGGCCGGATGTCTTCCAGAGGGACGAGTTAAGTATGGTCGGGGTCCTTATCTCATTGTATCCCCTTGCACTGTTCTCTTCCCTCACAAGACTGACAAGCTCATTGTATATTATGTTCCCTTTTGGGTGCCAGAAAGGCATTCCAGGAGCCTCTTCATGGAAGCTGAACAGGCCCATATCCTTCCCTATCTTCCTGTGGTCCCTCTTTGCAGCCTCTTCAATGAGAGTATTGTACTGCTCAAGCTCTTTCTTTGTGAAGAATGAGATGCCATAGATCCTCTGGAGCTGCTTGTTCTTTGCATCTCCTCTCCAGTACGCTCCTGCGAGCTTTATCAGTTTGAAAGCGCCGATCATTCCGGTCCGCGGCAGATGAGGGCCCCTGCAGAGGTCAATGAATTTTCCCTGCCTGTAAGCAGAGATTGTGCCCTCCCCAAGCTCCTCAATCATCTCCACCTTGAACCTGTTGTCCCTGAACAGCTCAATGGCCTGCTTTTTTGTGAGCTCAATCCTCTCAAAGGAAAGATTCTTGCTTATTATCTCCTGTATCTTCTTCTCTATCTTCTCAAGATCCTCTGGCTTGAAAGGGATGTGATCAAAATCATAGTAGAATCCTTCTTCAACCACAGGGCCTATTGTAGGTTTTGCCTCTGGGAATAATTCAATGACTGCCTCAGCCAGGATGTGCGCTGTTGAGTGCCTCAGGACATCAACTGACTCGCCGTCTTTTAATGTGATAAGCCTTAGAGAAGAGCTCTTTTCTATCTTCCTGTCAAGGTCAACAAGCTCC
>DATDWE010000011.1:0-3509 GCA_035289765.1 Candidatus Nanoarchaeia archaeon | reverse complement strand
CCTGTGAAGACAATGCAGGCCACCTTGCCAGGATAGTCCACAATAGTTGTCTTCTGAAGGCCTTTTATAAGAACCATAAAAACCACTAGGCCTGCTCTTTCAGAGCTCTCTTCACTTCATCAACAGAATATGCCCTTTTAGATTCCCTGCCTTTCTCATCAAAAAAAATGACAGTGGGCACGCTTGAGACGCAGGCTTCAGAAGCCTTTTTGAGACCATCATCTGTTGACGCATTAATATGCTCTCCTGGCATGCCTGCAGCCTTCATGAACCCCTTTACTGCAGGGCACTTTGGGCACATGTCTGTGGTAAACAGCTCATATCTTCTTATCATTCATATCTACCCTCTCTACGCTCACCTGCATCTCATTTCCAAATTTGTGCTGCAGCGTCTTTGTCTCGCAGTATTCAAGCCTGTCCTTGAACTCCTCTTTCTTTCCGCTGTTCCACTGCGCAATAGGCCTGTAATATCCAACAATCCTTGAGTATACCTCTGTCTCCTTGTTGCATGTAGGGCAGTTGAACTGCTCTCCTTTGATGTACCCATGCTCTTCACATATGGAGAAGGTAGGCGTAATGGTGTAGTAGGGTATCTTTGTGTTGTATGCTATCTTCTTCACAAGCTGCTTTGCTGCCTCTGCAGAGCTGACCTTTTCTCCCATGAATGTATGGAAGATTGTGCCTCCCGTGTACAAGACCTGGATGTCGTCCTGGTGCTCCAAGGCATCTACAGCATCATCTGTCTTGTTGACAGGAAGATGCGTCGAATTGGTGAGATATGGCTCATCCTTTCCTGCGGTTATTATCCCTGGATACATCTTCTTATCTTCCCTTGCCAGCCTGTAAGATGCGCCTTCACCCGGAGTTGCCTCAAGATTGTATAGGTTTCCTGTCTCTTCCTGGTATTTCTTCAGCTTATCAGTCATGAATTTCAGCACATCTATGGTGAATTTCTTGCCTTCTTTTGTGTCTATACCCTTTCCAAGCAGGTTAAGGCAGCATTCATTCATGCCTATCAGGCCTATTGTCGAGAAATGGTTCCTGAAAGTCCCAAGATACCTTTTAGTATAAGGCATAAGGCCGCTCTCAAGGTTCTTGTTAACTATCTTCCTTTTTACCTCAAGGGATTCCTTTGCAAGGTCCATGTAATGCGTCAGCTTTGCATAGAAATCATCCTTTGATTTTGCTTCATAACCCATCCTATTCATATTTATTGTGACAACACCAAGGCTTCCTGTGCTGTCGCCTGGGCCCCACATTCCGCCAGGCCTCTTCATGAGCTCTGTCTGATTGAGATTAAGCCTGCAGCACATTGCCCTTATTGATCTTGGGTCAAGGCCTGAACCTACATAGTTCTGGAAATATGGGGTCCCATATTTTGCAGTAAGCTCAAAAAGCAGCTTTGCGTTCTCACTGCCCCATTCAAAGTCCTTTGTCACGTTGTAAGTAGGTATCGGGAAAGAGAACACCCTTCCGTTCGCGTCTCCCTCAAGCATCACTTCAATGAACGCCCTGTTTACCATATTCATCTCATTCTGGCAGTCGCCGTAAGTGAAATCCTGCTCTTTTCCGCCAACAATCGCTTTATCATTCTTCATGTCTTCTGGAGCAACCCAGTCAAATGTCAGGTTTGAGAAAGGATACTGGCTCCCCCATCTTGAAGGTATGTTCAGTGAGAAGACCAGCTTCTGCATCTCCTGCTTTACCTGCTTGTATGTCAGCTTGTCTGCCCTGACAAAAGGCGCAAGCAGGGTGTCAACGCTTGAGAATGCCTGCGCTCCTGCGAATTCCATCTGAAGGCAGCCAATATAGTTCACCATCTGATGTATGACAACCCCCAGATGTTTTGCGGGCTTTGCGTCGACCTTATTTTTCACTCCTCCAAAGCCCCACAACAGAAGATTCTTTAATGACCATCCTGCGCAATATCCAATAAAGCCATGGTTCAGGTCATGGATATGGAAATAGCCTTTCTTGTGAGCATCTGCAATCTGCGGAGTGTATATCTCGTTCAATGCGTAGTTTGCAATCACCTTTCCTGCTGTGTAAAGCAAAAGGCCAGAGAATGAGAATGCTTCATTGCTGTTCTCATGGACTCTCCAGTCAGCCTGCTTCAGATAATCACCTATTGTGTTGACGCAGTCAATAGCAACGCTCTTAGTTTCCCTTATCTTCTGGTGATAATATCTGTAAAGGATGTAGTTTTTTGCTGTCTTTGCATGCCCTGATTTGATGAGGACAGTCTCAACTATGTCCTGGACCTCCTCTACTGTAGGAATCTCTCCTACATCATATTTGAACTCAAGGATTGTGGAGACTTTGTCAGCAAGGTTTTCTGCAAGCCTTCTGTCATGGCCGCCAACAGCTTTAGCAGCATTAAAAATGGCATTGGTTATCTTCTCTTTTGTGAACTCAACTACTCTTCCATCCCTCTTTTTTATCAGGTTAATCCTGCACGGATTCCCGTTCTCAGAATTCTCTTTGTTTTCAGCCATATTTTTGTCACCTCTTTGTTGTTTTCTTCATCCTCTTCTTGAGCTTATCCAGCTCTTCCTCAAAAGAATTTATATCCTCAAACTCCCTGTAAACAGAAGCAAAGCGTATATATGCAACCTTATCGAGCTTTTTGAGCTTTTTCATCACAAGCTCTCCAATCTCTCTGCTGCTCACCTCTTTGGCTTTCTTGTTAAGGAGTTCAGCTTCAATCTCGCTGACAATCTTATCGATCTTCTCCTGCTCTATGGGCCGTTTTTCACATGCCCTCCTGATGCCCTTCTCAAGCTTTTCCCTGTCAAATGCCTCTCTTGTCCCGTCTTTCTTTATTATTGAAAGGTCCAGGATCTCCACTTTCTCATATGTTGTGAACCTTTTCTTGCATTTCTGGCACTCCCGTCTTCTTCTTGTTATGCCAGGGCTGCTCTCTCGCTTGTCAACCACGCGGCTTTCTCCAGACGAGCAGTAAGGGCACCTCATTTTTCACTCTTTCACTGATTTTTGTTACTTTTCAATAATCCTATCAAACACAACCGGTTGTGGTTGTGATGTTCTAGGACCACAAGATATGGGATGAGGTGATATTTAAAGATTGTGGTTTTTTGGAATATGTTTTACAGAATTATTTTCAATAGTTACAATAAGTAAAAGCGCGTAAAACTTCTTATTACTCAATCTTAACACTGTTAAAATATAATAAAAACTTAAAAATATAAAAATCTATAGTCTATAAACAATATCACCATCTCTTACCCTGTCTGCAACCTTCATGCCTATCTCCTGGCCTTTTTTTGCTGCTGCAATGTTCTTTCTGTCTATCTGTATGGAGTCTGCCTTCTGAGTAAAGTTTGTTGTTGCGCCTTCTATCGAGATATTGTCTCCTTTCTTAAGTTCGCCAGCTAGCTTTATAACTGCCACATTCAGGTTGCTGTAGAAATGAGTGACCTTACCAACCTTTTTCTTGGTTCCAGCCATTTCACACCCCCAATATATAAATTATTCATGCATCTGATTTA
>DATDWE010000010.1:0-16739 GCA_035289765.1 Candidatus Nanoarchaeia archaeon | reverse complement strand
CCTGAAGCTGTTCAGCTGGGACAAGACTGCAAAGGAATTCATAAAACTGTACAAACAGCACATAAAATGAACAAAAATGATTGCCAAAGAAAAGAAAGATATAGAGAATAATGAGACAAAAGAAGTCATAAAGAAGGTATTCAATTATTACAGGAAAGAATACTCAAAGCTTACAGATGACTGGAGAAGCCTGCCCTATGATGCCCTGAGTTCTATCAGAGAAAAAGAAAGGATAAGGCTCCTTGAGAAAGACATCAAAACAAAGCTCAAGGGAAAGAAAGTACTGAATGTGGGCTCTGGAATAGGAAGCTTTGACATTGAGATGCAGAGATACGGCGCAGACATGCATGGTGTTGAGCCAGACCCTCTTGAATATGAGATTGCAGTGGAGAGGATAAATAATAAGAACCTGAAACAGAACATAGAGAAAGCAGTCGGAGAGGGCCTGCCTTATCCTGACAGCACATTTGATGTTGTGACATCATTCCAGGTCATGGAGCATGTGAGAGATCCTGGAAAAGTCATAAAGGAGATGGTCAGGGTCACAAAAAAGAACGGAATAATCTACATCAATATGCCAAACCATAACTCTTTCTGGGAAGGCCATTATGGCTGCTTTTGGCTGCCTCACTTTCCAAAGCCGCTGGCAAAGCTTTATGTGAGATATATAAGGGGGAAGGATCCTGATTTCCTTGACACAATCAATTACCTATCTCCAGGCAAAGTAAGAAGGCAGATGAAGAAGCACAAAGTGCTTGACAAAGTAAAGATACTGGGCTGGGGATCAGAGCTTTTTGAGGAAAGGCTTGAAAAGCTTAACTTCACAGCATGGGGGCACACAGGCAAACTGAAGAATATTGTGAAGATTGTTAAGAAGCTGGGAATGATAGGCCTTCTCAAATGGATAAACAGGAATGTCTATGGATTCTATTACCCAATGATACTTATAATGAGGAAGAGATGATAAACAAAAAGACAATAATATTTGATTTTGGCGGTGTCCTTGGTTCTGATGCTGATGAATGGACTAAGAGCTTTAAGAGAATACCTGAGATGACTGGATTGGATCCAGATGAACTTCAGGATATCTGGAGAAGACATTGGAAAGAGGTAAGGATTGGAAAAAAGGAGCTCAGGGCAGTATTTGAGGATATGGCAATGCACTCAAAGAAAAGAGTGGCTGTAAGTTCACTAGAAGAAGTTTACATGAAAGGGATATCTATAAATCAAAAGGTTTTGGATTTTGCCAAAGAAATAAAACAAAAAGGTTTTGATACAGCCATACTTGCAAATGAATCGAAGCAGGGTATGGAAGAGAAAATAAAAAGATTTGGCTTAAATCGTCTGTTCTCAAAGATTTACTGTTCAGCAGACCTTGGGATGGCAAAACCAAACAAGGATATATTTGAATATGCGCTTAAGGATCTTGGGAAAAAAGAGCAAGATGTCATCTTTATTGATAATCAAGAAATCAATGTTGAGATGGCAAACAGTTTAGGCATCAAAACAATACATTTCAAGGGCATAGGACAGCTGAAGAAGGAATTAACCAAGATGCTTTAAAGACATCTCAACTATTCTCTCTCCTGACTTTCCGTCGCCAAAAGGGTTCTTCCATGCAATCTTCTTTTTAAGCATAAGTCTTGCTGATTCTGCTATCTTATCTTGGTCTGCGCCTGCAAGGACATTCATGCCTAGCTTCACTGTCTCTGGCCTCTCTGTGCTGTCCCTTACAGTGACGCATGGGATCTTCAAGATGCAGGCCTCTTCCTGCAGGCCGCCCGAATCAGTTATTATAAGCTTTGCATTTGACTCAAGCTGCAGGAACTCAAGAAATCCCATTGGCTTGAGGAATCTTATGCTGCTTGGCTTCTCAATCCCGAATTCCTTTATCATCTTCTCTGTTCGCGGATGTATTGGGTAGATGATAAGGATGCCAAGCTCTTCGCCCACCAGCTTAAGGCCCTCAAGGATGCCTTGCAGCCTTTCCTTGACATCTACATTCTCTGCCCTGTGGGCTGTAACTGCCACATACTCTCCTTTTTTTAATCCAAGCTTCTTCAGGATGTCCACTTTCTTATTGGCTATCTCAAGATTTTGTCTCACAGCATCAACAATGGTGTTTCCTGCAAGGAAGACATTTTTTGTGATGCCCTCATCATTTAGGTTCTTCACTGCTTCTTCTGTAGGGGCAAAAAGAAGTGAGGAAAGATTGTCAGTTATTATCCTGTTGGTCTCTTCTACCATTGAAAGATCAAAGCTTCGCAAGCCTGCCTCCACATGCCCTAGGGAGATGCTGAGGGATGAAGAGGCTATTGCTCCTGCAAGTACAGAATTTGTGTCGCCCTGCACAAAGACAATGTCCGGCTTCTCCTTCTTCAGGATTTCTTTTATCTTTGCGGCCATAAAGCCAATCTGCTTTGCAAATGGCTTTGATCCAACATCAAGATTGTATCTTGGCTCTTTCAGCTCAAGGTCCTCGAACATCTTCCTGTCAAGCTCATAAGAATAATGCTGGCCTGTGTGCAGAACAAAATATTCGGCCCCCTTCAGTTCGCAGGCCCTTATCACTGGAGACATCTTTATTATCTCGGGCCTTGTTCCGACTATTATGCAGGCTTTCATATACCATCAAAACTTGCCCTCATTTAATAAATTTTGTGCTGTTGCGCTCACCTGGCCTTTTTATAACTAGAAACAACAAGCATGGCATAGCCGACTATTGCAAGGGCAATGATAAACAGCAGCTGCAGTATATGGACTGCAAAGCCTGCTGAGATTGCGTCATCTACAGCAATGCCAAACAAAAGCAGAGGGAACAGGTAGCCTGCTTCTGTTGTTCCAAGCCCTGCAAATGCATGTATGGGCAGTATGGATATGAAGACTGGTATGCTGGCAACAAGGAATACATTGAATAGATTAAGTTCTGAAAAAATGGAGTTCAGCAGAAAAAATGCTGAGATGTATGCGCTCAGCCACACAAGCAGAGAAGACAATATTATCTTGACAAGGATATGTTTTGATCTTAGGATCTTGAATTCATGGAATATCTCCCCTATCTTTGATGAGATTGATATTAATGCTGGGTTTTTTGCCTTTTTTGTGATTCTACTGGCAAGCAATATGAAAACCTCTGGCCTTGTTGAGGCAAAGAAAAGGAAACCCACGACAATGATCAGAACAACTATGCTTGCGATGAATATCGAATAAAACCTGTTCAGCAGAAGAGGTGTTGCTGCCAGCCCCACAAAGAAGATGATAGAGACCATGCACATGTCAAAAAGCCTTGCTATTGCAATGCTTGATATGTTCTTGTTCAATGGAATGCCCCTTTTCCTGACCATGTATATGTAGCTTAACTCCCCAAGCCTTGCAGGAATTATCTGGGTAAAGAAATTGTGGATGCACACTATCGAGAAAAGATCTTTTAGGGCTATTGGGTGGTTGAGCAATATGCGGAACCTTAAAGTCCTGAATAGGCAAAGAAACAGATAAAGGACAAAGGCAGAAAGCACTATGGTAGGAGGGAAAGATGTCATGCTCTGGGTGATCTGGCTTATGCTTGTCTTTGAGAGAAGCAGAAGCAGCAGGATCAGGGATATCAATAGGCCTGAAATGACCTTGAGGGTATACTTTATTTTATTTTTCATGTCCTGCCTTTTTTATGGCATAAACCCAAACCATTCAAAAAGAAGCCTGTCAGTTGCCTTGACAAGATCTGTCCCATTGCCCATAACCCTTATGCATGCGTTATTCTCCCTTATCACAGCTGGCTTGTCAGCATTCTCAATGTAGATTACAGGTCTTGTTGAGCTGCTGCAGTTCACTATAGGTCTTGTGTAGCATGCCTTTGTCAGATTCTGGGTGCATGCGGCAACAGGCAGAATATTGAATACCTGCGCAAGATTAAGGCTCAGTTCAGCGCTTGCTAGGGCTGTGTATTTAAAGTCTTTGGCAGAAGGATCGAATGCGACATAGGTTCCGTTGAATTCCTTGAAACCGCTTATATTGCCTGCGACAGCAACATTTTCCAGATCTCTTGGCCCGTAATGGAACTGAACATTGTAAACATCTCTTGTCCTGAACCTCTGCACCTGGCTGAACCACATGCCATTGGCTTTGACAAATGAATATCCATTATAGATATACCCCTCATCAGCATCTAACTTTCCCTTTAGATTCTCCTCGTGCAGCTCCTGTATTGTCTTGACAGCTGGGCTGATGTTCATGATCTTGTACACGACAAAGAACAGGGAGAATAATGCAAGGATCACAATAATAGAGATTATAAGTGCCCTGTCAGTGCTTTGGGTATTATGTTCTTTTTGCGCATCCTCTTCTGCAACTGTCTTTTTCATTGCCTTTTTCTTCATTCTATCACTCCAAGGAATGCATAAAGAAGCCTGTCTCTCAGCTTCCTGATGCCAAATGCAGAATCAGCCTGGCTGATTATGCAGTTATTGCTGGATGAGATATTGGTTGTGTTGCCATGCGTAAAGTATAATACTGGCACGCTTGGTGTTGCGTTATCGCAGGTCATTATTGTCCTGTTGAATTCATTCGCATCAGTGAATGAATAGATGAAATATATGCCTTTCTTCTCAATCTCCCTTTTTATCTCAAACTCTGCTCCGCCTATGGCCTCCTTCAACAGGTCATCAGGATCAGATGTTGCATAGATCATCTTTGCGTTCTTAAGGGCGTTAGATGTGTCTGTGTCCATCTTGAGGTATTCTACCTCTGTTGGATGATTGTAGAATATAATATCCTGGCCATTGTAATCCATTGTCCAGAACCCTTCTTCTGTTAAGATAAGAGAGAAACCATTGTATTCGAAGTCTGTGTCATTGCCGCCATTCCAGACATAGCCAATCACGCTCAGTATCATGATTGCAGCAATGAAAACTCCCATCCAGAATGTCTTTGACAGCTTTTTTTGCTCCTCTTTTGGCCTATATTGCCCTTCCTGAAGTCTTTTCTTGCTTTTCTTGAATTTCTTCATCTAAACTGCCTTTTTCAAGGTTATTTTTAAATCTTTTGAAGAATGGGATAGAAATATTTATATATACTTTGCATACTAGATAAGTATTAGTGATTATAAATCATATTTAATAAGTAATAGTATGTAATAAACATGAATAAAATGAACGATAACCAGAAAAGCAAAGGCAAAGAGAGAATCACAATAACCATAGATAAAGGTCTTCTAGAATGGCTTGATGAGAAGATAGAATCAAAGATATTTGCCAATAGAAGCCATGGACTGGAGTATCTGATTAAGAGAAAGATAGAGGAAGAGGATAAATAAGAGAATAAATGAAAACTACAAAACAAAAATCCCACAGAAAGCACATAATAGAGCTTGAGAAAGTATGGAAGATATACATGATGGGAGATGTGGAAGTGCCTGCCCTGCGGGGCCTGCACCTGCATATCCATGGCGGAGAGTTTGTGGCAGTGATGGGTCCTTCTGGCTCTGGAAAATCAACTGCAATGAACATGATAGGGTGCCTTGACATACCGACAAGAGGAATAATAAACCTGGACGGCAGGAATATAGCGCACATGACTGAATCACAGCTTGCGCAGATAAGGGGGAAGAAGATAGGATTTATTTTCCAGCAGTTCAACCTGATACCAACGCTCACAGCACTTGAGAATGTAATGCTTCCGATGGTTTTTCAGGATAAGCCCAAAGAGGAGCGTGTAAGGCGCGCAGAAGAGCTCCTGAAGATGGTGGACCTTGGAGACAGGATGCATCACAAGCCAACAGAGCTCTCCGGAGGCCAGCAGCAGAGGGTTGCTATTGCGAGGTCTCTTGCAAATGATCCTGATGTCATTCTTGCTGATGAACCTACAGGAAATCTTGACTCAAAGACAGGAGGCTCTGTGATGGAATTCCTCAGCAGGCTGAACAAAGAACAGGGAAAGACAGTAGTCATGGTCACACATGACGAGAACATTGCTGAGTTTGCAGAGAGAATAGAGTTTCTCAGAGACGGTGTCATAATCAAATCAAGAAAAGGAAAGAATCACCATAGTGTGCGCAAGGGAGGTAGTGAAAAATGATAAGAAAAATATTGTTGATTGTGCTGCTGCTTTTTGCTTTGCCATTAAGCAGCGCATATGAGTCTAGCGTTGCAATTGCAATGGGCAGGGAGGCTGGGACGCCAAACCTCCAGCCAGTCATGCTCAGATATGAGCCATTCCCTGTAAATCCTGGTGAGTATGTGGATGTCTGGCTCAAGTTTGAGAATGAGGAGGACACAGATATAACTGACCTCACTATCGAGCTGATGCCGGAGTTCCCTTTCAGCATTGACGCAAGCGAAAGCAGCACAAGGCATTTCGGCTATGTGTTTGCGCACTCAATAGTTCTGGTAAAATATAGGGTAAGGGTGAGTGAAGATGCTGTTGAAGGAGACAGGCTGCTGAAATACAGGTACAGATATGTGGAGAGCGACCTGAAATGGACAGAAGCAAATGAGAAAATACGGGTGCAGACAAGAGAAGCCATCCTGAGCATTGAATCTGTCGAATCTGTCCCTGAGAAGATTGTGCCTGGCCAGAATGCAAAAGTGACAATAAAGCTCAAGAACAGGGCAACGTCTGTGATAAGGGATATTGGATTCTTCCTTGACCTTACAATGTCCACTATTGCAAAGAACCCGGCAACGCTTTCTCCCAGCTCAATAATAATAGACTCGTATTATAATGCAATACCTTTAGTGCCTTTGAACTCCTCTACAGAAAAAAGGATTGGCTACCTCAGGCCTGGCGAGGAAACAGAGATAGTCTATGACCTCATTGCGTTCCCTGATGCGACGTCAAAGATATATAAAATTCCTGTTGTTATGACCTATCAGGACGAGGTTGGGTTAAATTACACCAAAGCTGACATAATAGGGCTTATCATCGGCTCTGAACCTGATCTTAGCGTCACAATAGAAGAAAACACAGTATACTCAGCAAAAACAGCTGGAGAGATCTCGATAAAGATAGTGAATAAGGGGGTTACAGACATCAAGTTCATGAATGTGCTCCTCAAGAAATCAGATGATTATGATGTGGTATCATCAAATGAGGTCTATCTTGGAGATATTGACTCAGATGATTATGAGACTGCAGAGTTTAAGATTTATGTCAAGGACCTGGAAAAGAGGAACATGCTCAAGATCCCATTAAGGCTGCAGTACAAAGACTCTAACAACAAGGAATTCCAGAAGGATGTTGTGCTTGAGATGAAGGCATACAGCCAGAAGGAAAGGGGCATGGCAGGAGGAAGTTCTCTCACAACAATAATAATCGTGCTAATCCTTCTTGCAGCAGGATGGTTTGGTTACAAAAGATGGGAGAAAAAAAAGAAAGAGAAGAAGAAATAATCTTTTGCCTTTTTTTGGGAGGCCATCATGCTTGTTGACTTCATAAAGTTGGCATTTGAAAGCCTTAGAAGAAGAAAACTCAGGTCATGGCTAACCATGATCGGGATATTCATAGGCATTGCTGCAGTTGTTTCTCTGATTGGGCTGGGAGAAGGGCTGAGGATAGCCATCATGTCCCAGTTCGGTTTTCTTGGGCCAGATATCCTCGGCGTTCAGGCATCCGGAGTCCAGCTGGGTCCGCCGGGGCAGGGTGTTGTCAAAAGCCTGAGCGATGATGTTGTGGAGGAAATAAGAAAAGTCAATGGCGTTGAGGTTGCATTCAACAGATATATCGCCACAATAAACATGGAATTCAATGATAAACAGATAGTTACAATGGCCATTTCTTCTGCTGAAGGAGAGAACAGGAAGGTCATGCTTAAGATGCTCAACCTGGAGACTGAGAAGGGAAGGATGCTGAGGGATGGTGACGGCAAAAAGCTTCTCCTCGGCCATCATTTTATTGAAGAAGACAACACATTTGGCAGATCAATAAAGGTTGGTGACAAAGTGCTTCTTAATGGGGTGGAATTTGAGGTTGTCGGAATACTTGAGAAGAAAGGCAGTTTTATCTTTGACACTGCAGTTGTTGTGAATGAAGATATCGTGCTCCAATACCTGAGGGAGGATGATGGCACAACAGATATCATAGCAATAAAAGTAAAGCAGGTAAGTGAAATTGATAGGGTGAGGCAGGACATTGAGAAGCTTATGAGAAAGGAGAGAAATGTGGATGAAGGAGAGGAGGATTTCACTGTCGAAAGCCCGCAGAAAACTCTTGAGACCCTGACCTCTACATTGTTTGCAGTGCAGCTTTTTGTTTATATCATTGCCACGATATCTCTCCTTGTTGGAGGGATAGGGATAATGAACACTATGTACACAGCAGTCATAGAGAGAACAAAGGAGATAGGAGTGATGAAATCCATTGGCGCAAAGAATTCAACAATATTCTTCATATTCCTTATAGAATCCGGGTTCCTTGGGATGGTTGGAGGGATCATTGGAGTGATCTTAGGGGTGGCTTTTGCGTATGGGATGGCCTATGCAGGCAGTCTTGCGCTCGGCTCAGAGCTTATACAGGCCCATGTCGGGCTCTGGCTTATGGCCAGCTCGCTGCTTTTCGCATTTGTGATAGGCACATTTTTTGGAGTGATGCCGGCATACCAGGCATCCAGGCTGCAGCCTGTTGAATCACTCAGGAGCGCAGAATGAACAGAGATGAGGCAATATTAGCAATAGAGAATCTTAAGGACAGGAGGCTGAGAAGCTCTTTAAGCATACTTTCAATACTTATAGGCATAGCAGCCATATTCTCTCTTGCAAGTTTTGGATGGGGCCTGTCAAATTATGTGAATTCTCTTGCAGAAGAGGCAGGCATTGAGACCTTCTATATACAGGCAAAAGGTACAGGCGCACCTGGGACAGATGACACCTTTTTCCTCACAAAAGATGATGTGGAATTTGTCGGCAAAATCAAAGGGGTTGAGGAGATAGTCGGGATTTACACCAAGCCTGTAGAGGTAGCATTCAAGGAGCAAAAAAAGTACGCCCTCATCATGGGCATGGACCCATCAAAACAGGAATTCCTTGACAAGACATTCACAGTTGAAGTCACAGAAGGCAGGCCTTTGAAGGATGGGGACCTTAGGAAGGTTGTCCTTGGTTATAATTACTGGTTTGATAATAAGATATTCAGGAAAGGAGTAAAACTAGGGGACAAGGTTGAGATAAATGGGATTCCCTTCGAGGTTGTGGGGTTCTATGAGGAGGTGGGCAATCCTGAGGATGACTCCCATGCATATGTCATACCAGAGATAATGGAATTTCTGTACCCCAAAACAAAAGACAAGTATGCTTTTGTGATAGGCAAAGCATACAAGAACACGAACATGGACGCACTTACAAACAAGATAGAGGAAAGGCTGAGAAAGTTCAAAGGCCAGGAAGAGGGCAAGGAAGATTTCTTTGTGATGACATTTGAGGATGCTCTGCAGACCTTCGGCAGCATCCTAAATATAATCAATGGAAGCCTTTTTCTGATAGCCCTTATATCCATCTTTGTGGCAACCGTCAATATAATGAACACTATGTATACTGCGGTGCTTGAAAGGACAAAAGAGATAGGGGTGATGAAGGCTGTCGGCGCGCAGAACAGGGACATCCTCTTTGTGTTTGTCTTTGAGTCTGGCATGCTTGGAACAATTGGGGGGATTCTTGGAGTATTTGTCGGTTACCTGATCTCTTTGGCAGGAGGCAAGATTGCAGCAAATGCAGGATATGCTCTTCTGTCTCCGATATTCCCCTGGTATCTTGTTTCTGGCTGCATCCTGTTCGGACTGTCTGTCGGGGTTGTGGCTGGTATTTTCCCTGCAAGGCAGGCAGCAAAGCTCAAGCCTGTGGATGCTTTGCGTTATGAATAAAAGAATAACGCAAAGCTACGAACGTTAGTGAGTATGCATTAAGATATGAGTGAAACGAGTATCTTAATTGCAAGGAACGAGCGCAGCGAGTGACATGCACTCAGGTATGAATAAATCCAGAATTATCTTTTCATCTTCTTCAGTAATTCCGCAAGCTTTGACTTTACTTTCTCCTTGATCTCTTCATCCAATTTAGCAACTTCTTTATCTGCATCAATCATGGGCAACCTTGTCATTGTGCCTTCAAAATCTCTTCCTGCTTTCTTTGCTTCTTCTTCAATCTGCCTTGCGAACTTTGAGCCAAAAAGCTGTATTACAGGGAACTTTGTTATGGCATCTGCTCCTGCCTCAAGCAGAAGGTGTATCTCAGAAAGCCTGTTCACCCAGGACCCCGCTATTATCTGTAATTTAGGGATGGCTTTTCTTGTCTCTTTGATCCACTTAGAATAATATTTTGTCTCAGGGCCTTTTTTGAAGGGAGTTCCTTTGTGCGGGTTCAAGGCATAAAATGTTATCCTGTCTATTTTGTGCTCTTTTATGAAGTCAATAAGCAATGGGATATCCTTCTCTGTCTCTCCAATACCTATAATGATTGTTATTGATTTTTTCAGACCAAGCTCTTCTGCATCTTTCAGCATCCTGGTTATCGGCTCAATTGGCTTTGAAGGACAAACATTTTTCCTAATTTCTGGATTGATGCATTCGACTGCTCCGCAAACGCCTTCAATATAAGGCATGAACTGTTTTATCTCATCCTTTGTGAGTGTTCCGATATTGAGCCACTGCTTCTGGTTAGTGATATTAAATATCTGCTTTGTCAATCCTGCAATCTCAGGTATAGGGTATGATTCGTATCCTCCGCTGATAAATTCTATTCTCCAGCCACAGGCCTTGGATATTATTGCCTCTGCAAGTATTGACTCTTTTCTTCTTACGGCTTTTCTCGGATCTTTTATCAGAGGCTGCTGGGTTGACATGTAGCAGAAAGTGCAGTCGCCTCTTGCACAGTACCATGAAAGGAATATTGCCCTCTCAAACCATGTTTTCTGTACCATATTATAATCTCATTTCAAATAAAAGTATGGGGCTGCCAGATATTCCCACGAGCTTTTTAATAAAACCTGGGAAAAACACAGGCGACTCCTAGTTGCTGCGCAACCGGAGCCCCTATGGGGCTGCGAGGATTTGAACCCCGGCCAGGCGGCCCCGAACCGCCGATCATACCAAGCTAGACCACAGCCCCGTAATAAGCCCCTGAGGAGATTTGGAACGAGCGTCCAAAGCTACCCTCGGAAGCAACATGCGACTCCTAGTTGCTGACGCAACCGGAGTCCCATAAGCCCCTGAGGAGATTTGAACTCCCGACCTGCTGCTTTCCTCCCATAATCTATGGCTACGAGGCAGCTGCTCCACCGCTGAGCTACAGGGGCATGAGATGGCAAAAGAATCAGATGTTTTTTAATATTTCCTCTTTTGTCCTGAATTTCTTCTGGCATGCAGGGCAGATGAGATGCTTCTTTCCTTTATTGTCCTTTAGATAGGTTCCGATAGCCTTGTTCAGGAAGTTGTTCTCAATCTTTGAACTGCATATATCACATTTTAAAGCCATAAAACCACATACAAAGGGTGCATATTTAAATATTTCCTCTCTTCTTTGATGTTTGTTTATATATGACAAGAATAGCTGTTATTGAGAAAGAGAAATGCAATCCAGCAGGCTGCGGGGATTTCCTCTGCATAAGGGTCTGCCCTGTGAACAGGGCAGGCAAAGAGTGCATTGTCAAAGGAGAGGACAGGAAAGCCAAGATAAACACAGAGCTCTGCACTGGATGCGGAATCTGCCCTAAAAGGTGCCCTTTTGGAGCGATTCATGTAGTCAATCTGCCTGAGGCCCTTGACAAGGAGCCTATCCATAGGTATGGTGAAAACGGATTCCATCTATACAACCTGCCAACACCTATGTTCGGCAAAGTCATAGGGGTGCTCGGAATAAACGGGATTGGGAAGTCAACTGCAATAAGGATACTTGCAGGCACGCTTGAACCTAACCTCGGCAGAGACACTAAAGCCAGTTTTGAGGATATAATAAGCTATTTCAAAGGCACAGAGTCCCAGAAATTCTTTGAGAATGTAAAGGGAAAGAAGATAATAGTGTCATACAAGCCCCAGCAGGTAGAGCTTATCCCAAAGCAGTTCAAGGGAAAAGTGATAGACCTTCTGAGAAAGGTTGATGAAAAGAAGAAGCTCAGCGAGATAGCAGACACGCTTGATCTAAATGACTTCCTCCAGACAGACATATCAAACATCTCAGGAGGAGAGCTGCAGAGGGTCGCTATAGCAGCCACTGTCCTGAAGAATGCTAATCTGTACATATTTGATGAGCCAACATCATACCTTGACATAAAGCAGAGGATAAAGATAAGCAAGTTCATAAAGAATCTTGCTGACGAGAATACTGCGGTTGTTGTTGTGGAGCACGATCTCATAATTCTTGATTATATGGCTGACCTTGTGAATATAATGTATGGAGAGAAAGGCGCATATGGCATTGTCAGCCTGCCAAAGGCTACAAAGACCGGGATGAACACATTTCTTGAAGGCTACCTGAAGGATGATAATGTTAGGTTCAGGGATTCAAGGATAACCTTTGTGCCAAGGCAGCATGCAAAAGAGAAGGAGAAGCCTGTCATGGTGGAATGGGATTTCCTGCAGAAAAGCCTTGGTGAGTTCATGCTGAGCACAGAAGAGGGCAAGATAAGGGCAAGGAATGTATGCGGAGTTCTTGGAGAGAATGGGATTGGAAAGACAACTTTTGTGAAGATACTTGCTGGCGTTCTGGAGCAGGACAGAGGAGAGATAAAGGGAAAGGTGAGGGTAAGCTACAAGCCGCAGTATCTGCAGTCAGACAGCGATGAGCTTGTCGCCTCATTCCTCCATGAAGCAATACAGAAATTTGATGTTCAGCTTGTAAAGCCTCTTTCCCTAAAGGACCTCTTCACCAAGAAGCTCAGCGAGCTTTCAGGGGGAGAGCTGCAGAAGGTTGCCATTGCAAAATGCCTCTCTCAGGAAGCTGACCTGTACCTGCTTGATGAGCCTTCTGCATACCTTGATGTAGAGCAGAGGCTTCTTGTATCCAAGATAATGAGGGACATCATAGAGCTGGGCCATAAGTCTTGCCTTGTCGTTGATCATGACATCCTATTTGTGGATTATCTGTCTGATGAGCTTGTTGTATTTGAGGGAAAGCCTGCAAAACACGGCATTGTGAAAGGACCCTTCCCAATGCAGGAAGGCATGAACCTTTTCCTGGAAAGCCTCAAGATAACAATGAGGCGCGACTTGGAAAGCCATAGGCCAAGGATAAACAAGCCAGAAAGCCAGATGGACAGGAAGCAGAAATCTGAGGGAAGGCTTTATTATTCTTGAAGCGCCTTAGAACATACTAAAAATTTGCAAATAAATCCTGAACAACGGGAAGTTACTTCTTTTTTTGCTTCCTGCTCTTAGATTTTGATTTTGCGACTTTTTTTGATCTCTTCATCCTCTCTCTCAGCCTAAGGAGCTTTTCTTTGTTCACAAGCTTCTGTTTTGCTACAGCATTCCTTATGAGGCCGTATGCAGCGAACATTGAGACTATTGCGGCTGCAGTTGATCCTATGTAGATGACATTGCTTCTTATCTTGTCTTTCAATGTTTCCTTCTTCTTTCTCACATTCTTGAGCTGTCTGTCTATATCATCAAGGTTTTCCTTTGCTATATTGAGGCTTGCTGCTGCTTTTGCATAGTTTTCCTCAACAAGATAGGACTGCGCATTTGAGAGGTATTCCCTGCTGTCTTTCAGCTGGTCATATATAATATCTACAGTGTAGCCTTCAGCGCTCTTGTTTTGATAAGCCTCTTCTAAAACAATTTGCTGCTCTTTAAGTTTGTCAAGTTCTGATAAGAGTTCAGTGACATTCACTTTCTCTTCTGCTCCCTGGATTTCAAGGTTCCATATCGTAGCCTTGTAAACCCTGTTTCCGACATTCAACTGAATGATTGTTGTCTTGTTTCCTGCTGTTGTTGAGTTTATCTTGATGAATGTGTAGTCCTTGTCTCCTGCTACAAGCTGTTTTATAGGGATCATCTCAGCAGTATAAACTCCGTCTCCGCTTATTGTGGCATACAGGTCATTAAAGTCAACGTTTCCTGAATTCCTAATAAGGAGGTTTATCTGAGAAACCCCGATACCTACAGACTGCGGGAAAATATTATCGATGTTAAGGGACTCTATGCATTCAAATGAAGGTTCATGACATTTTTTATCGCTGCAGATAGTGCATTCTTTATCGCACTGCACTGCTCCGCATATAACGCCTTCTAATTCAATATCAGATTGGTTGGATAAAATATCATTTCCAGCACCATCTTCTGGCGAGAGCACATTTACCATCACAAGATCTTCACTGCTCTGGGTCAAGTCGCTGCCTGTAGAGTAGAAATAAGCAGCATAATATGGTGAGGGCTCGTAATCAAGCCCATAATTAATAAAGGTATAACCAGGAGCAATCTCAAAGACTGGCAATGAATAGTTGCAGTATAAGCTGCAATCCTGAGTGAAAGCGTATAGGTTGGTCACCGTGTTGTTGCTGGAGTCCAGAAGATTGACTTTTATGGTATAATTGATATCTATGGCTGCTGCAGAGGTTGAAATAACAAGGAATATCAGGAAGCATACAAAGATTAGACTGGTTTTTAGGTTCATTTTCATCAGTTGCGGTTCTTTAAAGGCACATATTTAAAAATCTTCCGATATCGCTTCAATAGGCAAAGTAAACAGCCTATTTTAGCCTTAAATAATGTCTAAGGTTAAGCATTGCCCTTGCTCTCCCCCATTGCAATGCCCTGGCCGATAAGGTGCGCCACCCTTATTGGTTCAGGAATATAGGAATGCGTGCATGTTATCTTGAGCAGTTTCCTGACATTCTCCTCTGCAATCCCCTTATACTGCACATATATCCTACCGATCTTTACAGGCTCTCCTGCTTTTTCGATGAGCTTTATCTTTCTATGCATCTTGATTTTCTTGAGCGCGGAGTATATCTTACTGAAATCTGGGTATTTCCTTATCACGACCACAACAGGTATGCCTGTCTTCTTATGCAGCTTCTCTATGTCAATTACATTGAAGCCCCCCACTGCAATGCCATTCAGCAATATTGCTTGGAGCTGGGGCCTGAATCTGCTCCTGGTTATCATCTCAGATATCTTTTTTGTGGAATTTGCGCCGTCAACATCTGCTGTTGTCGAAAGAACGCCGTCTATGAAGTTTCCTCCCCTGAAGAATGTCCCAATGATAGTAACTTTCTTGTCCCTGAACTTATTGAAAGAGGAATCATCAATCCCGACAACTCTTATCTCTTTTTTCATTTTATCAGTCAAACTTCCTTAAAAAGGTCAAAAACCCTGTATGCCCCAGGCCCTTAAAGTCAGGCCTTGCCTTGTTGATGTCCAGCACCCACTCCCTTTCAATGAGCTCTACTGTCTTGAGCACAATAAACCCATTTTTTGCGGCTTCTTCCACCAGCCTCTGGGATTGTATGATGTGCGGGGAATAGCTTGCAAAGAAGCCTCCTTCTTTGAGTGATTTTCTGGCATTTTCCAGCGCCCTCCATGGCTCAGGAAGGTCAGCTGTTATCACATCAACATTGCCCTCATCTATTGCCTCATAGCAGTCTTTTTTCTTGATAGCCATGTTCTTTATGTTCAATAGCCTGATGTTCTCTTTCACTGCGTCAATGCTCCTGTCATCGACATCATAAGTGACCACTTTCTTTGCTAGGCTGGCAATAAAGCATGCAAGCGCGCCTGAACCAGATCCAAGGTCCACAACAAATGATTTCTTGTTTATGCCGGTGTTTGTGATAATCAGTCCGACATCTTTGGGGGTAATTATTTGCGCATGCCTTCTGATCTTTCTATAAAGATCTATAAATGATGGGTTCAGAACAGCAAGCTCCTTGCCCTTATTGGTTTTAACAGTCTTTCCTGTGGCAGCCATGCTCTTTTTTGCCACAAATCCGAACTCGCTGTGGAAATCCTTTTTATTGTCTGCCAGGAAGATCCTTCCCTCCCTTGTCAATAAAGTTTTCATCATTTCAGCAGCCTCTCCACATCAGACTCCTTCCATCCCTTTTCAATCAGGCTCTTTTTTATCTCCTCTCTGCTGAGACCTTCCTTTACAGCCTCTGTAATTTTTCTCTCAAGATCCTTCCTGGTCATTATCTGGGATTCCATCTTCAGTATTGAATCTACAACCTGGTCCTCCCATCCTGCCTCTGTCATCTTCCTCTTTATCGTGGCTTTGGGGACTCCTCTTACAAGAGCATCTCTTACATAATTCTCTGCCTTGCTTACATTGCCGATGAAATTGGAGTAAGACAATGCTCCTAAAACAAGGGAGATCATTATTGCCATAGCCACAGCTGCCAGGCCAATATATTTCAACGCCTTCTTTCCAATATCAAATATTATTGATGGCTTTTCCTCTACTGGAGGCCTCTCCTCTTCTGACGGCTTTTCTTCCCCTGGTTTGATAACCTCTTCGGGAGTTATTGATACCTCTTCAGCTACCCCTATAGTTATCTCCTGCAGATGGAATACTGCCGCACCGCCTATTGATGAAAGGATTATGGTGAGATCATCAATCCCATCACCATCCAGATCAAGCATCCTTGAATCATTGACAAACATTATGAAATTCTCGTTTGCCGAGAGTATGCTCAGGTTTGCCTTGTCAAAGTAGAGCTTGTCAAGCCTTAGGCTTCTCTTCTCTCCTTTGATAGTGAAAGATACAACATCTCCCTTGTACATGATGACCACAGGGTTCTGGGATATGTTCTGCTCCTTCTCGGCC
>DATDWE010000009.1:0-4599 GCA_035289765.1 Candidatus Nanoarchaeia archaeon | reverse complement strand
GGCTGGACCGCTTTCCTCAGCAGGGATTCATCCTTCTTGTTCTTCCAGAGCCAGAAAGCATCGCTGAGGTTCTGCAATGTCACAAGCGTTGATTCACCGAAAGGCCCTGCCTTTGTCCTTCTCAGCTCAACCATGTGCGCTCCTGTGCCGAGCTTCCTGCCCATGTCATGCACAAGCTTCCTTATATAAGTCCCTGCCTCTGTTCCTGTCCTGAAAAGCACATCCCTTCCGTCAATCTCAAGAATCTCAAAATAATATATCCTCCTTGTCCTCTCCTGCCTCTTCACAGCAGACCTTATCGGAGGAAGCTGCCTTATCTCCCCCACAAAGCTGCTGCACACCTGCCTAAGCCTTGCCTCTTCAACATCCTTGTGCATGTGCATTATGCCGACATACTCTTTTCCTGCTGTGAGCAGGGCCTGCACTACCTTTGTCGCCTTGGATATCGCAATAGGGAGAACTCCTGTGACTCCTGGATCAAGTGTACCTGAATGGCCTGATTTCTTTATGCTGAGAATTCCCTGGACATACGAGCTTACCTGGTGGGAAGTAGGGCCCTTGGGCTTGTCTGTATTCACGACTCCCAGCTCAAGATGAGTCTCAATAGGCCTGTCAAGAGGATCAGAGCCGAATTTTGGGCTGGTCTCTGCCTCTCTCTTTACAATAACCGATCTGTTCAGATTCTCAAATGGCAGGGTTCCACTCATTTTGGGCCTCTATAAGATATGGGCTTCTATAAAATGAAAATGATTATCTCTTCTGAGAAGTCTTTGGCTGTTCTTTTGCTGGACTCTTGTGTTCCGGCTTTTTATGCTCTGGCTTCTTCTCTTCTCTCTTCACTGGCTTGTCTGCAGGCTTTGTCTCTTTCTTCTCTTCCTTTTTCTCAGGAGCCTTCTTTTCATGTTTTGGCTTCTCTTCTTTTTCCTCTGCTTCCTCTTCTTTCTTAGGCTTTTCCCCTGTTCCGAGAGCGCTCTGCAGCTTTCCTGCAATTCCTGTCGGCTTCTCTTTCTTCTCAGGAGCCTTCTTCTCTGCATACTTCTTTCCGAAAAGCTCTGCCTTGACAATGCCATCATCTTCCTTGATCACATTCACCTTTACCTTGTGGGGAGGGCTCTTCATGCCTCTCTTCCATATCTCCTTGTTCAAGTATTCGCCGAGCTTTATCTTCTTGATATCATCCTGCTTCATGTGCCTCATAAGGAATGTCTTCAGTCCTGCAACTGCCTTCTTTGCCCTCTTGTATTTGGGCACTTTCAGCCACTCCCTTCTCAGCGGGATTATGTATGTTCTTTCGATTGCCATTGTGATCATCGCTCAAGCTTTGAGCTTTGTTCTCCTCCAGGATCTCTTTATAGTAGTGTGCCTGCCTGGATGTACACTTCTTCCTTTCCCGTAGATTTTTGGGACTGTCCAGAAGGGCGCCCACTTGGTCTGCTTGCCTGCCTTTGCCAGCCTTTTCTTCCTGCTTGGATGCTTGTTTCTTGCCATTTTATCCTGATTATCTCCTTGTTATCTTGATATCTCGTTTTCCTGAGCTCATCAGCATGAGCAGCTTCTTCAGCTGCCTGTCATCGATCATGTCTGCCCTGCCTGACTGTATAAGCTGCGCGAGCAACAAAAGGATCTGCATTGCCTTATCAGGGTCAGCTGCCTTTATGTTGCTGTACCTCTGCAATGCGTCTTTTGTCAGCTTTGTCTTGATCAGCGCCTCAAGGGCATCAACCTGCTGCTGTGCCTGAGCTTCCTGCTGCATCTGGGATTCTGAATTGTCCTGGAACTGTCTTTTTAGCTGCTCGAGTTTTCTTCTTTTTATCTCTTCAGCATCACTCATTTTTCACAGCAGTCTCCTGCGGTGCTGCAGTCTTCTCCTCTTTTGGCTGGGGTTTCTTTGGAGCCTGTTTCTGCTCTGGCTTCATCTTTTCCTCAGCAGGCTTCTCTGCTTTCTTCTCATGCATTGAAGCCTCTCTCTTTGAATATGATTTCCTTGCCTCTTTCATTGCATTTGCAATGATCTTTTTTCCTGCAGGCGTCACAATCCTTCCCTTGTGGACACCTTTGTCTGCCTTTTTTATCAGGCCGGCTTTCTCAAGCTGCTGGAGAGCCTTCCTTATTATGTTTCCTGATCCTCTGTAGAATCTCTCAGGCTTGTGGCCCCTGTTCTTTTTTCCTCCGTACTTTGTCCTCAGCTTTGACACTCCGACAGGCCCAAGCCTCTCAACTGATTTCAGTACGGCTGCTGCCCTCACATGCCACCAGTCAGGCCTTGTAGGCGGCCTTTCCTTGTGCATACCTGTCTTCACAAAAACTGCCCATTCAGGCGGAGATATATCTCTTATTTTCTTAAGCTCATTGGCAATAGCTTCTATAAGATCATTTGCCGGTACATCTCTCAAAATTGCCACTTTATCACCTTATCATGCCCTTGCGGGCGACATTGGGCATATGCATGCCCAGATCGCATATCTGTGATATGCCTTGATTATATATGAATAAACTGATGGGATAAGGGGTTGTTTATAAAGATTGCGCTGGCAAAAGCTTTATATACAATATGGGTATATTTGAGCGCATGTTGCCTCAAATCGCAGTCCAATTAAGTCCCCAGGCAGGCGCTGCTCTGGGTGCTGGCGTGATTGTCGGGATAATCATAGTTGTGCTGTTATTTGTTGCAATCGCCATCCTCCTCTTCATCTTTTGGCTGTGGATGCTCATTGACTGCATCAAGAGAGATTTTAAGAACGACATGGAGAAGGTTGTGTGGATACTGCTGATGGTGTTCCTTGGAGCGCTGGCATCAGCCATCTATTATTTTGTGGTGTACAGGGAAGCAAAGAAAAGAGGAAGGTCTTGATCTGTTATTATGGCAAAGGAAAAGATATTTTCAGCAGGAGGGCAGGCTGTTATTGAGGGAGTCCTCATAAGGTCGCAGCACAAGCTCGCAATTGCAGTGAGAAGGCCCAGCGGAAAGATATCTGTGAAGAAGGAGAAGATAATATCAATCGCAGACAGGCACGCTTTTCTCAGATGGCCGTTTGTAAGGGGACTGTTCAACCTTGCCCAGATGCTTGTGATAGGTTTCAGGGCCCTCATACATTCTGCCAATGAGACAATGGACAAGATAGAGGAGGAGCTCACATATCTTGAGATTGTGTTCAGCATAGTGCTTGCAATAGGATTTGCTCTGCTGTTCTTCAAGCTTTTTCCCCTCCTGATCGCCCAGTTCTTCTACAACAGGTTTCCTTTTGTTGCCCAGAGCAACATAGTGTTCAACCTGATAGACGGGATCACAAAGATCATACTGTTTGTGCTTTATGTCTTCATAATCTCATTGATGAGGGATGTTAAGAGGCTGTTTGAATACCACGGAGCAGAGCACAAGGCAGTCAACTGCTATGAGGCAGGCGAGGATATAACTATAAAGAATGTAAAGAAATATCCCACCCTCCATCCGAGATGCGGGACAAACTTCATACTGATAGTCTTCCTGTTCAGCATACTTGTCTACACATTTATACCCAAGGATTATTCTTTCTGGCTCAAGTTCGGCCTGAGGATACTGCTCCTGCCTGTGATCGCAGGAGTGTCCTATGAGCTGCTGAAGCTGACAGGGAAATACAGGGACAACTGGCTGATGCGCGCTGTCGCTTTTCCAGGGCTTGCTGTCCAGCTCATAACAACAAGAGAGCCTGATGAGAAGCAGATTGAGGTCAGCATTGCTGCGCTCAAGGGCGTGATTGAGGATTAGATACAGGCTGACAAGAGGGTGGTGTTTTTGTGTCAGATACCAGGATAGAAGATAGGATTGACCAGTATCAGATAAGACTTATTGTGATGTCTGCTGGCACCTGCAATGAGAAGGAGCTGCATCTGATTGACACGCTAGCAGGATTGCTGGACCAGGCAAAGGAAGGCCTGCCTCTTGATGTTGAAGAACTGGCCAAGATCAGCTACAAGACCTCGCATGTGCCCTGCTTTGGGGAGAGGTATTATGAGTTTGTGGAATTTCTGCAGTCCTATCAAAAAAGAAATCAAAACGAACCTTCTACGCCCCCAAGAGGGTCAAGAAAACAAACCCGCAATTACTCTGGTGTTTAGCTGGTTCACCGCAGGATAAACAGATTCTCAGCATAACCTTTAAATAGTCCAGAAGTCTCATGCTATATGGAGGAGGTGTTCATATGGCAGAGAAGATGAAGGGAAGCATGACATGCGACATCTTTGGCGTGTGCCAAAAATGCATGGGCATGAAAAAGCTGATATTAGGCGTGCTCATACTGCTCAACGCATACCTGGCATGGGTAAACTGGGCAGTATTTGTAGGAGGCATAATAGCACTCGCAGGATTGCTGAAGATGCTGTGGCCAAACTGTCCGCACTGCAAATAGAATTCTTGTTCTTTTTTATATTTTTTATTGTGTTCAGCCTGATTATCACTAGGCGAGCATCAGAACATTTAAATATATCCATCATAATTTAGATATATGGTGAATATCATACATCTATTGGCCATTATCTTAGCGGGCGTATCTGTTGGTGTTGCTGATGCCTTGATCAAGAAGGTGGCGTTAACAGGAAGTTTCTGGTCTGCATTCAAAAACC
>DATDWE010000008.1:0-8314 GCA_035289765.1 Candidatus Nanoarchaeia archaeon | reverse complement strand
CTTCTCAATCGTCATCCTGTTCTGGGTTAGAGTGCCTGTCTTGTCAGTGCATATCACAGTGCATGTCCCAAGAGTCTCAACTGCAGGCAGCCTTTTTATTATGGTGTTCCTCTTGGCCATCCTCTTGACTCCAAGCGCAAGAGTCACTGCTATGATTGTAGGCAGCCCTTCAGGAACTCCTGACACTGCTACAGCTATTGCGAGAATAAGCATCTGTGACCATGGCTGGCCTTTTGCCAGGCCTATTACAAGTATCAGGACGCATACAATGAGCACACCAAATGATATCTGCTTGCTGAGCCTGTTAAGCCTCTTCTGCAGGGGCGTTTCCTCTTCCTTTACCTCAGTGATCATCTTTGAGATCTTCCCTATCTCTGTCTCCTTTCCTGTCCTGACGACAACCGCCAATGCATTGCCGTTTGTTATCTGGCTTCCGGCAAAGACCATGCTGTACTGTTCAGCAAGAGTGGCATCTGCGTTTACAGCATTCTCTCTTTTTGCGACAGGCATAGACTCGCCTGTGAGCACTGACTCATCAGCATTAAGGTTATTGCATCTTATTATCCTTGCATCAGCAGGCACCATTGCACCCCTGTCAAGAGAGATTATATCCCCTGCAACAACATCTTTTGCAAGAATCTCAATTATCCTGCTGTCCCTGTAGACCCTTGCCATCCTGGGCGTCAGGTTCTTGAGGGCCTCCATCTCCTTCGATGCCTTGTACTCTTCAAGAAATCCTACGATTATTATGACAGAGATAAGTATGAGTATCACAAAGAACTCTGTCTTCTCCCCAACCACCATGGAGATTATCGCAGCAAAAAGAAGTACATATATTATGAAATTCTTGAACTGCCTCAGGAATACGCCGAAAGCAGAGACCTTCTTTTCCTCTGTTATTATATTAGGCCCCTTTTCTTTGAGCCTTTTTGAAGCCTCATCTGAGGGCAGGCCTTTCTCTGAAGAACCCAAGTACACCAAGACCTGCTCTACAGGCTTTGAATGCCATTCCTCTTTTTCCATTTTCTCTGTTTAATCCGGGTTTGTATATAAATTTAAGCTTGACCCTGCTGCCAAAAACCTTTCAGTTTTTTGCAGCAAACTCCTTTCTGCTGCTGATTGTCTTATGGATCTCCAGGTATATGAATCCAATGCTTGACAGCAATATCACTCCCAACAGCTCTTTAACTGATATCGGGAAAGTGTCAAAATACGGCTGCAGCATAGGGATATACACCACTGCAAGCGAGACAATGACTGAGAGCAGGACAGCACCTACAAGATATCTGTTCTTGAATATGCCTGCCCTGAATGAGGAGTATCTTGTTGACCTTGAAGCAAAAGCAATGAACATCTCAAAATATGCTATTGCAAGGAAGCTGACTGTCTGGGCTTTTGCCAGATTGGATGTAGTCGTATACATGTAGTAGAACAATGCCAGCACAATTGCTGTCATTATGATGGGAGAATATATAATAAAATGGTTCAGGCCTTTGTATATCGGCTCATCCTTTCTCCTTGGCTTGCGCTCCATTGCATAAGGCTCAAAAGGGTCTGCTCCCAATGCAACAGCAGGCAGGCCGTCTGTAACAAGATTTATGAGCAGGATCTGTATGACTGTAAGCGGAAGAGGCAGCCCGAAAAGTATGGAGAGAAATATTATCATCACCTCCCCTATGTTGCATGATATGAGCAGTGCAAAGAACTTCCTGATGTTGTCATAAACGCCCCTCCCTTCCTCTACAGCATTGACTATTGATGTGAAGTTGTCATCAAGAAGAATCATGTCAGACACCTCTTTTGTGACATCAGTCCCTGTCACCCCCATGGCTATCCCGATGTCTGCTCTTTTCAGCGCAGGAGCGTCATTCACGCCGTCTCCTGTCATCGCTACTATGTGGCCTTTCTTCTTCAGAGCTTCAATTATCCTTATCTTGTGCTCAGGATTCACCCTTGCGTACACGCCTATGTCAAGCACGTCCCTGTCAAGGTCCATGTGCTCAAGCTCGTCTCCTGATACAGCTTTTCCAGGTATGCCCAGCTCTTTTGCGATTGCAACAGCTGTTCCCTTGAAATCCCCTGTTATCATCACAACCTTTATTCCTGCCCTCTCGCATTTTGCGACCGCATCTTTCACCTCATCTCTTGGTGGGTCAATCATCCCCTGCATGCCAACAAACACAAGGTCCTTTTCATAATCGTCCTTTTTCTCGCTCTTCTTCAGCTTCTTGTACGCAAACCCAATGACCCTCAAAGCCTGTTCTGCGAAGTGCTCATTCATCTTCAGTATCTTTATCCTGTCATGCTTTGTCAATAGCCTTGTCTTTCCGTTTACCTCTATATGCCTGCAGTGTTTGAGCAGAATGTCAGGCGCTCCTTTTGCATATGAATAATGGTTTCCCTTGAAATCATGCACTGTGGTCATCATCTTCCTTTCAGAGCTGAACTGTATCTCATCTATCCTCCTGTTCTTGTTCTCAAGCATGTTCTTGTCAAGCCCTGCTTTTGCAGCGCTTACAATCAGAGCGCCTTCAGTAGGATTGCCGATGATGCAATATCTTCCTTCCTTTAACTCAAGCTCAGAATCATTATTCAGGGCGCCGATCTTAAGGAGGAATGGCAGGGTTTTAGTATGGCCTGAGAATGATCCATTTGGCTCGTAGCCTGATCCTGAAACATTGATCACTTCCTCATCAACAAATATCTTCCTGACTGTCATCTCATTGTGGGTCAAAGTTCCGGTCTTGTCAGTGCAGATCACTGTCGTGCTTCCAAGAGTCTCTACAGACGGCAGCTTTCTTATGAGCGCATTCCTCCTCACCATCTTCTTTATCCCTATGGCAAGAGAGATCGTGACAACAGCAGGAAGGCCTTCTGGTATTGCGGCAACAGCCAGGCTCACTGCAACAAGAAAAAACTTCAGTATAGGCTCTCCCTTTACCACTCCGGCTGCAAAGACAAAAGCGCATATGGCCAGAGTGATTATCCCAAGCCATCTGCCAAGATTCTTGAGCTGTTTCTGCAAGGGCGTCATCTCAGCCTTTGTAGTCTGTATCATATGGGCTATCTTGCCCAGCTGGGTGCGCATTCCTGTATCAGTTATCACTGCCTTTCCCCTGCCATTGGTTATTATTGTGCCTGCAAAGACTATATTTCTCATCTCTCCCAGCACAGCTTTATCTGAACTTATTATGCCTGTCATCTTGTCAACAGGAAGGGACTCTCCTGTCAGCGCAGCCTCCTGTGTCTGAAGGTTGTAGATCTCTATCAGCCTGGCATCAGCAGGTATCTTCTCCCCTGTCTTGAGGATTATCAAATCTCCAGGGACAAGCTCAGAGGAATCTATCTCCTTCTCTTTTCCATCTCTTATCACTATTGTCTTAAGTGAGGCCATCCTCTTCAGGGCCTCAATGGCCTTTTCTGCCTTGTATTCCTGCACAAATCCTATTATGGCATTGAGGACAAGTATGACCCCTATCACTATTGCATCTGTCTTCTCGCCCAGTGCCAATGAGATCGCTGTTGCTGCGATGAGAACCCATATGAGCGGGCTGGCAAACTGGCTGATGAATATCCTGAAAGGGCTTATCCTCTGCGTCTCCTCTATCGCATTATACCCATATCTCTGCAGCCTTGCCTGAGCTTCGCTCTCTGAAAGCCCGTTCTCGCTCGTTTTCAGTTCCTCTATTGTTTCCCTGATTGTCTTCCTGTAAAAATCCGTCATTATATTTCCGTCCTTATCCTTCCATGACCTGCCTTTTCGCTTTATTAGATTCTATATCTTCAGATTCCTTTATGCTGTGCAAAGAAGTACTAAAGAAGGTTTCACCTTCTTTCACCTCTTTTTTTGTAACTCTCATACTAAGCTTATCTCTTCTTGTTCTTTATGAAAGTCTGATTGTCATCTCCGAAAAAATCCTTGAGATTGGCAAGGAAGTGCTCCAGGCAGTCTATTGCGCAGAAAGTTGCCTTTTTCTTCATGTCATCAGGCCCGAATATCAGGGTGAAGTTTGATACTGAGTATGGGTCCAGCTTTGCGTTGCATACACAGCAGAAATTGCTGTGCTTCTTCAGCTCATCTTTGATCCTTAAGCTGACAAGCTTTCCAAGCCGCTCCCCTCCGCTGTCAAGATCCCTCTTCACGCTCACGAGCTCGTTGAGGTCGAGAAGATCCATCACTTCATCAATCTTTTTCTTCACTGTGCTCACCTCTCACCTTCCATCTTATTGCCATTAAACATTTATCCTCTCATTCATGTACGGAACATGGGCCTTGAATCCCATTGCATCTGCCCACTCTGCAAGCGCAAGGCAGGAGTCAGCATCTCCGTGGTTTACTGCTATGCTTCCTGGATTTATCTTCCTTATGAGCGCCCTCAGCTCGCTTCTGCCGCAGTGGGCTGAGAAGTCAAACTTCCTGACATAGCAGTTTATCTTGGTCCTCCAGCCGTCGATGAAGACTATCCCGTTCTCCACAAGCAGCCTGCCGTTTGTATGCTCTGCCTGGTATCCTGTAAGCAGTATGGCATTCTTCTTGTTCTGGCTCATCTCTCTCAGGTATGTCATGACAGGGCCTCCTGTGAGCATGCCTGATGTTGTCACAAACACGCCCTGCTGATGGGCTATCTTCTCTCTCTGGATGACTCCCTTGACCAGTTTCACTCCCTTGAAAGCGCTTTCCAGGGCTTTGGGATCCTTCACTGAGCTAGGGAATTCCCTAATCATCCTAGTAGCCTCAATAGCCATGCCATCAAGGTATACAGGCACTTCAAGACCTATCTTGTCGAGGATAAGCATTATCTCCTGCGATCTTCCTTCTGCAAATACAGGAACTATCACCGAGCCGCCATTGTCTATCGTGGATTTTATGGACTCAATGAACTCTTTCTCCTCTTTCTCCCTCTTTGGGTGCTCCCTGCCGCCGTATGTGGCTTCTGTTATCATCATATCAATCTCTCCAAGGTCCTTGTATTCAGCCTCAGCCTTCTTCAGGAGCCTTGTGTCTGTCGTGTTTATGTCTCCTGTGTAGAAAAGCCGCTTCTTCTCATTGGCTTCAATAAGGACTGATGCTGACCCTGGGATGTGGCCTGCGTCAAACATCTCGAACTCAATGTCACCTATTGACCCTTTCCTGTCAAGCTTCACCCTTCTCATCCAAGACAATGCCTTTGCAATGTTCTCCTCTCCATATCCGAGATGCTCATGCCTGATCCTTCCGATCTTGAAAGCATCCATAAGCAGCATCTTTGTTGTCGCCTTTGTGGGCTCTGTCGCAAATATCGGGCATCTGAGGCCGTTTGCATCCAGCAGTGGAATATATCCTGTGTGGTCAAGATGCGCATGGCTTATGAAAACTCCCTTGAGCCCGGAGGGTTCTATGACAGGAGAAGGGAATTCTGTGCCTGCGTCGCTGAACTTTATGCCGGCATCAAGAAGGAATCTGTTCTTCCCTGCTGTTATCACCTCTACGCAGCTTCTCCCAACCTCTTTTGTAGCTCCATGGAATACAATCTCCATCTAATTCACCTTCTTTTTTTCTGTTTTCTTTGATCCTGTCTTCCTGGCAGCATCTCCAATCTGCTCAAATCCTATGTACCATCTGTTTGTTTCCTTGTCAAGCCTGAACAGGACATTGTGTTTTTTTGATGTGTCAATCGTGAAAAGAAGCGGCATAGGGATTGTTGTCTCAAAAGAGGAGCCTCTCCTGTACAGCTTTCTCCTTATCTCAGGCCCTCTTGAGTCAGTCATCACAGTCACTTTCTGCTGTTTCTGATATATAAATACTTACTTTATTACTTACTTTAGTATCAATAATAATACTAATCTATATACATATTAAAATACTTATATTTAAAGGTTTGGATTCTGCGCCGCACAACAACAAAATTTAAATATTAAGCATAAAAAGGAGCAATCATGGTAACATTCCTCAAAAAGAACGCATGTCTGCTGTTTTTTGCAGTTTCCTTGCTTATTCTGATGTCCTCAGCTGCAATGGCGAAGTCCAGCTATACTCCACAAGTCCATCTCTTTGAGCGTGCAGGCTGCATCCACTGCGCAAACATTGAGAGCTTCCTTGAAGGCCTCTCATCAAAGCATGATTTTGAGGTAAAACATTATGATATCATGGATACTAAGAATGTTGAGCTTCTTCAGGAACTCTCTGTTGCATACAATACTGAGGTGCAGGGTGTTCCTACTGTGTTCATCGGAGACAAGGTGTTTGTGGGAGATGGAGAAAAGACAAAGCAGGCAATAGAGGAGCAGATAATATACTGTTCAGAGAACCAGTGCGAGCTGAAGGACATAAACGGCAAAGGCATCACAGAGGCTCTTACAATCCCCGCAGTTGTCGCAGCTGCTGCTGTCGACGCAATAAATCCCTGCGCTTTCGCTGTGCTGATAATACTTCTCGCAACAATACTCGCTGCAGGAAAAGACAACCGGAGGAGAGTGCTCTATGCTGGCCTTGCATTCTCAGCCTCAGTCTACATATCTTATCTTCTCATGGGAATAGGCATCTATTCAGTGATACAGGTCTCAGGACTTACGCACATATTCTTCACTATAGTGGCTGTGCTGGCAATACTGGTGGGATTGTTCAATCTCAAGGATTATCTCTGGTATGGGAAATGGTTCATAATGGAGGTTCCAAGGGCATGGAGGCCAAGGATGAAGATGCTCATCAAGAGCGTGGCTTCTGTGCCAGGCGCTTTCTTCATGGGATTCCTGGTCAGCCTTTTCCTGCTTCCATGCACATCAGGGCCTTATATAGTGATATTGGGCCTCTTGTCAGAAGCAGCGACAAGGTCAACAGCACTGCTCCTGCTGCTGCTCTATAACTTCATATTCATACTTCCGATGATCATAATAACGCTTGCGATATACTTCGGCTTCACAACAACAGAGAAAGCAGAGGAGTGGAGGCAGAGGAAGCTCAAGACTCTTCATCTCATAGCAGGAATCATCATCCTGCTTTTGGGAATTGGCATGCTAATAAGCCTCTATCTTGGCATAGTGTGATTCCATAAAATTTAAATAGGATCTATTTTTGCAATATCACCATGAAAGCAGGAGCTAAGATATTTTCAATCGCACTTATGCTGTTTTTGATAGCTTTAGCTGGCTGCAGCATAACAGGATACTCCTCTTTTGAGGATACCCTGCAGGAGATAAATCAGACTGACTCAAAATACGGAACCTCGCTGCATGATTATGATAATGGCGTCGCTTATCTGAGATACAATCCAAGATACCCCAATCCGCTCAATGCAGAGGACATCGATGCAGTGGTCAGCGAGTTTGCTGGGCTGGGCAATGGCACCAAAGAGGGATCCCCTGGAAGGCTTCTTGTTGAGGCAAGGGCAGATCTTCTTCAGTCAGAGAAATCCTACAAGCTTGCAACAAAGACAAAGAGGGGCCTTACAGCAGAGAGATTCAGCTGCAGTGACATGATCTTTGTAGAGGCTGCGACAATCAACTTCGAGTCAAGCGTCGACTATGGACGGTCTGCTGTAGACAAATTAAGCATCATCGCAGAGAATTACTCAGAAGAAGCAGAAAAAATAGGGATATCCAAGTTCTGGGTCAAATACCTAAACTCAACATATGATATCTTGGAGAAGGATGCTGCGATCAACCAGGAAAGGATTGTCCAGTTCTGCGCTGAAAAATAATCTCTTAAATAGAATTCTAAAGATATCCTGGCATCTATGCCCAAGCCTAAGTCTTTGACTGCTCTTTCTTCTCTTCCTTTGGTGCTGCTGCGCCCTCAGCAGGTGCTGCTGCAGCTGCTGCGCCCTCAACCGGCAGCAGCTCTTCTATGAGCTTGGCAGGTATCTTGGCTTCCACAAGCTTGGACTTTATCTCTCCTCTTGTCTTGCCGGCCATCTCGTTGATTATCTGCTTGGCTTTTGCCTCAAACTCTGCTCTTCTTGCCTTCATCTCTGCCTCAAGCTTCTTCTTCTCCTCTTCAAGCTCTCTTAATTCTTCAGCAGAAAGCTCTGTCTTCTGAGTCCTTATCTCTTCCTCAAACTTCCCTTCATTGACGAGCTTGATCGCATTGACTGCTGGAACGCCCTCGACCATGACTCCCATTGAGTTGCATGTCCCTATTATTTCCTTCACCTTGTCCTTCAATGTCTTCCCAAGGAGCGAGTCTTCCTTCATCTTCGCTATCTTGATTATCTGCTCTATCTTGAGGTCAGCGATCTTGTCAGCAAGGGGATTTCCAGAGCCCTTCTCAATCTTTGCCTCTTTCTTTATCAGAGCAGAGGCAGGAGGGGTTCCTATTGTTATGTCAAATTTCTTTGTA
>DATDWE010000007.1:0-2891 GCA_035289765.1 Candidatus Nanoarchaeia archaeon | reverse complement strand
AAAGTAGGTTTTGGAGCAAAGACAACAAAGGTTCCAGAATATAAAATGGATGATGCTTTTTGCTACATGGTCCTGATAGCAGCCCAGGCTGCCAGGCCAGAGCTGGAAAAAAACCATATAAGCCAAATAACTTCAGTTGAGGTGAGCGAGGCCCTTGCAACAGATATTATGACGTTCCTAAGGGATCCGGCAAAAAGCAGATATTTCAGTGATTTTGCGCAGAGAATAGGTGATCAGGCCATAAAGGATTATATTAATGGGGTGGTGCAGGACGACTGTTCTGCAAGCAGCCCTGGAGCTAAGATTAAGCTTGAAATGATGTTAAAACCCATTTATGAGGCTACCACAAGTTTCCTTGAGGACAACGAAGGAGTGCCGGGGCTGCTAACATCAAAAATGCCTAATTATTTTAGAATGTATGCTGAGAGCATAAACCCAACAAAAGCTAATCAGCCTACACCAAAGACTAAACGCGCCAAATAGATTTAAATAGTATCTTCTTCTTTTGCAGAGTATGGAAGCAATAGCCATAACACATCCAGGACTTGAGTCTGTCGCAGAGAAAGAGATAAAAGAGCTGATAAACCCCAAAAGCACGAGCATAGAAGATTCTGTTGTTATTTTTGAGCCAAAAGAGCTTCTTGACCTGTGCACACTATGCTACAAGGCCCAATCTGTGATAAAGATACTGCTCCTGAAGGAAAAGCTAAGCTTCAGGAAACAGGAAGACATCTTCAAAGCAGCGAAAAAGACTGATTTCTCAGACTTCATCAAGAAAAAAACATTCAAGGTCCAGTGCACGAGGATAGGCGAGCATGATTTCACAAGCAATGAGATAGAGCAGGGTGTTGGAAAGAACATTGAAGGCGAGGTTGATCTTGAGGATCCTGATACGACTATCTTTACCTATATCTATAAAGACAGATGCTATATCGGCATAGATTTTTCAGGCTTTGACCTGAGCAAGAGGCAGTACAGGATATTCCATTACAAAGATGCATTGAAAGCTACTGTCGCATATGCTCTGCTGAGAACAGCAGATTACATCCCTAAAGATTTCCTGCTTGACCCATTCTGCAGCACAGGGACAATACCAATAGAGGCAGCATTGTACGCATGTGATTTTCCAGTGAACTATTTCACTAAAGACAATCTCTCTTTCAGAAGATTCAGCTGCTTCAAAGACACTGACTTTGACAGGTTCTTCGGGAAGATAGACAAAAACATGAATCTGGAAAAGAAAACAAGTATATATGGTTATGATGCGCTTCTCGGCTATGTGAAAGCAGCCCAGAAGAATGCAAAGATTGCAGGAATAAACAAGAAGATCAGTGTCACAAGGGCGGATATTGAGTGGCTTGACACAAAGATTGGCAAGGCCAAGGTTGACAAGATAGTGTCCTATCCTCCGCAGGCAACAGAAAGGAACAGGAAGAATATCGAGAAGATCTACAAAGAGCTCTTCCACCAGGCAGATTTTGTCCTGAAGAAAAAAGGGATTATCGTGCTGGTCTCAGAATCAGGGCTGGCAAAGGAGATTGTTCAGAGATATGCAAAAGAGTATAAGTTCGCCATAAAGAAAGAGACCAGCATTATGCAGGGAAAGAAAGAGCTTATTATCCTGCTAATGAGCAGGTAACCTTTATAAAGGGGTTCTTATTTTATATATAATGTAGGGTCAGAGCTTGACTGGCGGTGGTTCATGAATTTGAACTGCTGAGGAAAGTCCGCCCACTATAATCGGCTGCTTTTGGCCTCAGGGCCATAAGTCCCAGAAATGGGAGGCAACCGCTCAGAAACGATACCACCTTGCAGACGCCATGATGCTTGCGAAGGTCCTGGCAACAGGACTGAGTTAACCAGCAGAGTTTGCTGCAGGGAATGGTTGAAACGGCGAGCCCCGGCTTGTGCAAGTCATTTATGACGCTAAGTAGAATGTCAAGGCACAGCATCGCAGAGCAGCAATCTCACGATTAGACTGCCCTGTTTGGCTGTGACAGAAGGCGGCTTATTCTGGCCCTACACCTTATATAACCAACAAATTTAAATATAAACCCTAATTCGGTGCTTATATGGCAAGAGACGATAAGATACACATGCCCTCTGGAATGGGCGGCCTGGTAAGGTATTTTGATGAGTACAAGTCAAAAATCACCTTCAAGCCAGGGCATGTGATGGTAATGATTGTTGTGATAGTCATAGTAGTCATAATTCTGCACTGGCAGGGCAGTGCTTGGCTTGGTCTGGAATGATTGTGATCTAAAATGATGTCCGGAATAAATCCCAGGATGATGCGTCAGGCAATGAAAAAGATGGGCATCCAGCAGACAGAGATAGATGCTGAAGAGGTCATAATAAGAACAAGAGATAAGGAAATAGTGATAACAGAGCCCCAGGTAAGCAAGGTAAACATGATGGGCCAGGAGACCTTCCAGATTGTTGGAAATGTCCAGGAACGCGATAGATCCTCTGAAGCAGAGATAAGCAGGGATGATATAAAGACAGTCGCAGAGCAGGCAGAGGTTTCAGAAGAAGAGGCTGAAGAGGCCCTAAGGGAAGCGCATGGAGACATCGCTGCTGCAATAATAAAGCTTAAGGGATAACTGCTTGAAGATGATCATTCTCAATATAATGCTGCTTGTGATTCTGATAATGCTGTCAGCATTCTTTTCAGGAGTAGAGATAGCTTTCTTCTCGCTGAGCAACATAAGGATAAGGCATCTGGTCGACAAGAAGGTTAAGGGAGCGCAGACTTTGCAGAAGCTGAAATCAGACCCCCACAGGCTTCTCATAACCATACTTACCGGAAACAATCTTGTCAATATAACTGCATCTGCTATTGCGACAGTGATGGCTGTTGATTATTTTGGCAGCAAGGGAGCTGGCATTGC
>DATDWE010000006.1:0-6837 GCA_035289765.1 Candidatus Nanoarchaeia archaeon | reverse complement strand
ATAAAAGAGCCTGATGATGACAGGATGTTCATAGTGAACCTCACTGATTACATCAAGGATATCTCAAATGCCGCGCTGAGCATTGCAGAGCTTCCTGCAGGCAGGTCTGTCCCGCCGATTGTGAGGGATATACTCACAGAGGGCAGCAGGACAGTCATAACAGCAAAGATATTCCCTAAGTCATCATACGCAAAAAAGACAATAGGAGACAGCCACATAAGAACAAACACAAAGGCCACAATAATAGGTGTCAAGAGAAAAGGCACGTGGATGTTCAACATAGACAAGGACATAAAGCTTCTGCCAAATGATGAGGTAATTGCAATAGGAAGCTATGAAGCAGACAAACTGTTCAAGAAATACGCCTCAGGCTGATCAGTGAAATCCTAAAAATGACACTATCTGATTTCAAGGAGATATCTGCTGGCCAGTTTGTCTCTATAACTGGCGGATTGATAGCTGGCATTCTTCTGGCTTCCCTTGAAAAGGATCTTCTGCTTGTGCCTGGCCTTCTCATATTGATTCCGGGTTTCCTTGAGATGAAAGGCAATGTCAACGGCTCATTGGCATCAAGATTGAGCTCAGCATTGCACATGGGCAGCATAAAGCCGGTTATAAAAAACACCCCTTACCTAAGGGAGAATGTTCTCGCATCTTTTATCCTTGTGATTGTTGTTGGAGCAGTGCTGGGAATGGTTTCCCTTATCGCAACATATATTTATTTCGGAGTGATATACATAAAGATAGTTTATATTGCCCTGCTCACATCCATAATATCTGACTTTCTTTCAATACCACTGACCGTGATAACCTCATTCTGGCTTTTCAGGAAAGGCCATGATCCGGACAACATCATGGGGCCTTATGTGACGACTACTGGAGACATAATAAGCATGCTGGCCATTTTTGTTTCAGTGTGGGTGATAGTATGAAGTTTTTCTGGAAAATCATGAAGGAGAGCATAAAGATACTCATACTGGCATCCCTGATAAGCTCTTTAGGAGGAATAGGCCTTGAGAGCGTGAATGTCAAGCTCATTGCGCTGCTTCCGCTCCTTATACTCCTGCCTGCAATGAATGATATGATAGGGGATTTTGGGGCAATAATCTCATCGAGGATATCCACTATGCTTTACCTGGGCAGGCTGAAGGAGAAAAGGTGGTGGAGGGACAACACTGCAGGAGACCTGTTCATCACAGTTGCTGTTGTTGCAGTGATGTGCGCCCTTTATATCAGCCTTCTTTCAGGAGCAATAGCCTTGTTCAAGGGTTTCAGCCTGAATGCAGTATTCCTTCTAAAGCTTATAATATTCAGCGTAATAACAGCAATAGTCCTTGTTGTTTTCATGTTCTGGCTCTCAGCAACAGCAGGGTTCTATGTGTTCAAGAAGAATCAGGACCCTGCCAATTTCCTTATTCCTTTGACTACATCAGTAGCAGACCTGGGCAGCATGCTTATAATGACTAGTATGATCCTATGGTTTTTCTGAGAAGGATCCAATCTTTGAACCTTAATACTCTATTCCCTTGATATACTCAGGCTTCTTGGGCTCTTTCAGGGTCTTGAGCTGAGTGACAAATGTGGCTATCCTGAAGAATTCCTTTGGATTCTCCCTTCCTGTGATATAAGTGTGCGTTTTTGCAGGAACCTTCCTCAGCAGTCCCAGCACGTCCTCAATTCCAACGAGACCTCGCGCTGCTGCAAGCCCCAGCTCATCAAGCACAAGAAGATCTGGCTTTTTCCTGAGCAGCCTCTCAGCGAGCTCAATTCCCTCTTTCGCTCTCCTGTAATCATCAGGTTTTGGATGCTTGAAATCAATGAAGCTTCTTGAGCCTGCCTGATAGACATGATAATTCCTGAGCTTCTTCTGGATCTTATACTCTCCGATATCCTTCCTTCCTTTCATGAACTGGATTATGACAGCTTTTTTACCGTGGCCTACTGTCCTAAGGGCTACACCAAACACTGATGTGGTCTTTCCAGCACCCTCTCCTGTGTAAAGGTGCACAACCGTCTTTATGAACTTCATACTGGACAGATTCCTTTTGGACATTCTTTCACCCCCAGGCTGAGCACCTGCTCTTTCTTGCTCCTGTCCCGATATACAGTTATTCCCTTGCATTTCAGCCTATAAGCGAGAAGGAAAGCCTTCTCAACATCTTTTCTTGAGGCATTATGATGCAGGTTTACTGTCTTTGAGACTGCATTGTCAATATGCTTCTGAAATGCTGCCTGCATGGTAATATGCCATTCAGGCTTTATGTCATGGGCGCACACAAACACCTTTCTTACATCTTCAGGTATCTCCTTAATGCCCTGGATTGTGCCTCTTCTTACAATCCTGTAGATAAGGTTCTTTGTGTAGAATCCCCTCTCTCTTGCAGTCTTCCTGAACAATGGATTGACATCAACAAGGTTTTTTCCTGCAAGGACATGGCGCACAAATGCAATGCCGAATATGGGTTCTATGGATGATGAGCAGCCTGCTATTATGCTGACAGTGCCTGTTGGCTGGAGGCAGTTTGTTGTGGCATTCCTCATCTTCCTGTATTTCCTTGCCCAGATGCTTTTCCTGAAATTTGGGAAGTTCCTGTATTTTCCTGCCAGCTTTGCAGACTGGTTCTTTGACTCAGTCTTTATGAACTTCATGATCTTCTCTCCCAGGCTGACAGCCTCTTCTGTGTTGTAAGGGATGCCGAGGAGCACAAGCATGTCAGCGAATCCCATCACTCCAAGCCCTATCTTCCTGTTCGCAAGAGTTATGTCCCTGATCTCCTTAAGAGGATATTTGTTCTTGTCAACTACATTGTCAAGGAATGTCACACCTGTCTGCACAAGCCTTCTCAACTTTTCCCAGTCTATCTCCTTGTTCTCAACAACTTTGGACAGATTTATTGCACCGAGGTTGCATGATTCATAAGGAAGCAGGGGCAGCTCAGCGCAGGGGTTTGTGGCCTCTAGCCTGCCGAGAGCAGGAGTTGGGTTTCTTCTGTTTATCTCGTCAATGAATATAAGGCATGGATCCCCGCATCTCCAGGCGCTGTCAACTATCAGATTGAATATCTTCTTTGCATTGACCCTTTTGACTGTCTTCCTGTTCCTCGGGTTTATTAAGTCATAATTCCTGTTTGCCTTCACAGCCTTCATGAACCTGTCTGTTATTGCCACAGTGAGGTTGAAGTTCCTGAATGAACTGGGATTTGTGCTCTTGATCTTTATGAATTCCACAATGTCAGGATGGTCAATCCTAAGTATGCCCTGGTTCGCGCCCCTTCTTTTTCCTCCCTGCTTTATCACGTCTGTTGATTTGTCGAATATGCTTATGAAAGAGACAGGCCCGCTTGAGGTTCCCTTTGTTGAGAACACAGTGTCGCCTTCTGGCCTCAGCCTGCTGAAATCAAATCCAGTGCCCCCTCCGCTCTGGTGGATAAGCGCAGAATTCTTCAGCGTAGTGTAGATGCTCTCCAGAGAATCCTCAACAGGGAGTACAAAGCATGCTGAAAGCTGGCCTATGTCTGTCCCTGCATTCATCAGTGTAGGGGTGTTTGGGACAAACTCAAGCCTTGACATCACCCCATAGAATTCCTTTGCCTGTTTCTTGTTCTTTGTGATTGCATTCGCAACCCTCCTGAACAGATGATCAGGAGTCTCTATTATCCTCCGGTTCCTGTCTTTGAGAAGATACCTTTCCCTGAGGACTTTCAGCGCATTTGAGCTCAGCTTCATTTTGGGATCTCCCATCTATCCTAAGATTTGATTCATGAATATAAAAATATTGCCCTTGATTGCTCTGCTGTCACATCAATTCATCCATAAGGTCATCTATATCAACATCTGATATGTCGTGCTTCACAAGAGCCTTTTCTTTTATCTGCCCAACCTCATCCTCATATGTCAGCTTGTCCTCAGAAAAAAAGAGGCCTATGGGCAGCTTTTGGTCTTCTTCTGCTTTTCTCATTGCCTCTTCCCTGCTTTTGGGGTTGTGATTCTTTCTGTCAAGCTTGTACACCCTCTGGTTGAACCATTCATAGGTATTCCTGTGGTTGAAAGTCACGCATGGCTGGAACACATCAATGAGCGAGAATCCTTTGTGCTTTATTCCCTCAACTATAAGGCTCTTCAGGTGGGAGACATCTCCTGCAAATCCCCTTGCGATGTATGTTGCTCCTGTTGCAAGGGCAAGTGCCAGCGGCCTTACAGGAGATTCTATATTGCCTTCTGGAGTTGATTTTGTCCTGAAGCCTTTGTCAGAGGTTGGTGATGTCTGGCCTGTTGTAAGGCCATATATCTGGTTGTCGCATACAATATAAGTTATATCAAGGTTTCTTCTCATCGCATGTATGAAATGGCACATGCCAATGCCATAGCCGTCTCCATCACCGCCTATTGCAATGACCTTGAGCTTATGGTTTGCAAGCCTTATCCCCATTGCAACAGGAAGTATCCTTCCATGGATGCTCTCAAAACCATATGTGTTGATGTATTGGTTATACTTGTCAGAGCATCCGATTCCGCTCACAACAACAGCCTCATGATTCTTGATGCCTGCCTCTGCCATTGCCTGCTTCACTGCCATCAGGATGCCAAAATTGCCGCATCCAGGGCACCATACAGGAGTCATCGGAGTGTTGAAATCTTCTGGCCTAGCCATGGATGACCTCCTTTACCCGGTCGTAGACCTCATGAGGATACATCTGCCTTCCGCTGTATTTTGAATAGGTATGCTGAATCTCTATCCCTGTCTTCTCCCTGATCAGGCCCTTAAGCTGCATTGTGCTGTTCTGCTCAACAATGATTGTCCTCTTTGCAGAGCCAAGGAATCTCTTCACAAAATCTGCCTTGAAAGGGTTGATGTAACTAAGATGAAGGAAATTTGCATTTATACCATCATTCTTCAGGAATCTCATTGCATCAAGCACAGCTCCCTTTGTAGAACCCCAGCTCACTATTGTTATGTCTGCATCTTTTTCGCCATATATTTTTGGATCATGGATATCTTTTATGATATGATCAATCTTTCTCATCCTCTTGTCCATCATCCTTGTCCTGTTCCCAGGATTCTCGCTGTTCCATCCGTGCTCATCGTGCTCATATGAGGGGACCCTGAAGATCCCTTTTTTCTGGCCTGGAATTGTCCTTGGAGAGACTCCTGTCTCTGTCATCTCAAACCTCTTGAAGTCATTTATTCTCTCAAGCTGTTCATCTGAAAGCAGCCCTCTCTCAATTTTATAATCAGTATCGAACCTGCTGGCTGTCTTGTGGCTCTCAGCAAGATGCTTGTCAGTGAGTATAAGGACCTGCACCTGATACTTGTCTGCAAGGTTGAATGCCTGTGCTGCTGCATGAAAACACTCATCAACATCGCCTGGCGCCATGACTATCCTGGGAAACTCTCCCTGCGAAGCATGGAGCACAAATCTCAGGTCTCCCTGCTCTGTCCTTGTTGCCATGCCTGTGCTCGGCCCGCCTCTCTGGCCCATTACAACCACAAGAGGCGTCTCTGTGATTGCAGCAAGCCCCAATCCTTCTGTCATAAGGCAGAATCCGCCTCCTGATGTGGCTGTCATTGCCCTCACGCCTGCGAAAGATGCTCCTATTGCAGCATGGATTGCAGCAATCTCGTCTTCTGTCTGCTTCACTACAATGTCTTTTGCCATTGCGTGGCTGGCCATGTAATGCAGTATAGGTGTGGAAGGTGTCATTGGATATGCTGCATAGAATTTGCATCCTGCTCTTATTGCCCCAAGAGCAATTGCCTCGTTTCCTGTCAGCAGCATTCTCTTTTCACTGCTTATGCTGCTTATCCTTTCCAGCCTGCATTTGAATGCATCCTTATAATTGCTTTTGATGTGGTCATAACCTGCCTTTGCAGCCTTTATGTTGCTCTCCACAATCTCCTTTCCCTTGTCAGAGAAAGTGTCTTTTATCACGCTGTTGAGGATATTGAGGTCATAATCCGCAAGGGCGATTGTCGCTCCAAGCGAGACAGTATTCATCATGACCTTGTCGCCGCTCACTTCCTTGGAAATCCTGACAAGAGGGACATCATAAAGCCTTATGTCTCCCCTCATATCTTCCCTGTTTATCTTTGTCTCAGAGCTGTCAAACAGTATGCCGCCATTCTCTGTTATCTTGTCCTTGAGCCTGTCAACAGTCTCCTTGTTCAGCGCAACAAGAAGGTCAATGAGTTCAATGTGCGAGTTCACCTCCCGCTCCTCAACCCTTGCCTGATATGTGTTATGGCCTCCCCTGATCAGAGAAGGATATTCTGTTGTGTCAAAGACATGGAGCCCGCCCCTGGAGCAGCATCTGGAGAATATTGTGCCGGTGACCATTATGCCGTAGCCGGCCTTGCCTCCTATCATCCAAGAAAATCTATTCTTAATGCTGAACACCTCTTTTTGACTTAATGATCAAGGGAATTTATGATTTGTATGAACGATAAATCAGGTTATATAAGCTTCTCATTGGTCTTTATGTTGATTATGTGGATCACCTTGACAGGGCATTTCTTTGCAGCTTCCATGTTGCACTCAAGCTGGTCCTCGCCAATCTCCTTTGTTCTGCAGTCTGACTTTCCGTCCTCTTTCATCTCCCAGTTGCCAGGGCACTCATCATTGCAGTTCCTTGCGCCTATGCACCTGTCCCTCTCGAACTCGATCCTGTATCTTGCCATTGATGCACCTTGATTGATGCTGTGATGATGTTATAATAAAATTATAGATAAGTATATTGCCCATTATATAAAGATTATGCAATAATCGAGAATAATGAAATATTTATCAATCATCCGTCCAGCGGCACATACTTGCCTTTCTTGATGGGATGCCCCATCTT
>DATDWE010000005.1:0-14952 GCA_035289765.1 Candidatus Nanoarchaeia archaeon | reverse complement strand
TTGTGATAAGTATGCTTTCCGCACCTTCTGCAGAATATATGGGTCTTCTTGCCGGACTTCTTGCCCATTGATGGAGTTCCCTTTGTCATTTATACCATCTCTTAAGATCAAAATATGACTGCTTACTTCTCAGGAGAAATCACAGTTATGGTATCTCCTCTCAGAAACACAGTGCCCATCTTTCTCTTGACTTCATTGTCAACTCTCTCTTCTGCGTCCTCAAGCACGACATTTATGTGGATGTCAAAAGCCTTCAGCCTTCCGACATACTGCCTGCTGTTCTTAAGGTCTATAATCACTCTTTTGTTCCTTGCTTCATTCAAAGCGTCCAATGGTCTTGATACTTCAGACATTTTTTAACACCCCTCAAAAAAAATTTGAATATACTGCTTGGAAAATCAGGCCCTTTATAAATTTTTGTATTGACTGCCTGCCTTCTATAAACAAAAACCTTTTTAAATAGGTGGCTTCTCCATCACTTTCATGGTAGTGATACAGGCAAGATCAAAGAGAAAAAGCTCAGGGGCAAAGAAGAAATCCCACAGGAAGAAGAGGCTTTTTGAGAAAGGCAGAAGGCCTACTCTCACAACCCTCAGCAGCAGAAAGGTCCAGAGCATCAGGATGAAGGGCGGCAGGACAAAAAAGGTGCTCCAGAGCATAGATATCGCAAATGTCTTTGACAAGAAGACCAAGAAGTATTACAAGGCCAAGATACTTAATATTGTTGAAAGTCCAGCCAACAGGCACTATGTTAGAAGGAATATAATCACAAAAGGCACAATCATGGAGACTGACAAAGGCAAGGCAAGAGTCACCTCAAGGCCAGGCCAGGAAGGGTCTGTGAATGCGGTTCTTATATAAACCAATAATCTTCTGCCAATCTATTCTGAATGATATTCAATTCATATACTATTCTTGCATTGTGTAAGCAATATTTATCACTTATTGGTAGTTAATAAACGAAACATTTATATATGGGTAGTATCTATTCTCCTTGATATGACAGGCAGCCAATTAGAGGTGTATGCAACAGTAGAAGGCCCTGGAGCTCTTATAAAAGGGTTTGAACGTCCAGCCAAGGTCTTTGATGATATTTCACTTGCTTTATACCAGTTCTATGAGAGAAAAGGGCTTTTATTTGTGCCAGAGCATGAGAATAAAGGCGGAAATGGTAAAGGAGAACCAACAACTGTTGTTGCTGAATTTGATCCTTCAAGAAGATACAGCCACAGGGTTTATACTGGCGAGATAGACCAGGACAGTTCTGGAAAGATTATAACTCCTATACATGGCTTTGTTAATGTATATCACGCTGGCACAGATCATAAAGTCAAATACGTCAAGGATTGGGATTTCCCTCATGCACCCTCTGAATGGGATGAGCAGATCTTTCTTGTATACTTCAATCTCATTTACAGAACAGCAAGGCTGAGGGAAAGAGACGATTTCATTGCCCATATAAGGTCAGGATGCAGATAATATATACTACTTATAGATAGTAACAAAACAAAAGATTTATATATGAGTAATACATCCAGGTGATAAAATGGCAGATGAATCACTGGATTCAAAGGTTGAAACGGTTGACGAAAGTAAAAGGGATTTCCTGAAGCTTGGAGTTCTTGGAGCACTTGCATTTGCAACAGGATGCTCGCATATTGATGGAAAGCTTAATCCTTATACAGGCCCTCTCCATGATGAGAAAGGCAATGTAATCGCTGTGGTTGATTATCACACAAACAATCCAAGGCTTGGGAGATGGTCTGTTGGTAACTGGTTGTGGCCAGTCAGAGAGGATAATGTTCTTGAGGTATATACTCCTGACACAAAGATTGATAGCAGAGGCAGGATAACCGGCTCAAAGCCCATCACAACATTCCATGATGCAAATGGATCATATGATCCATCCAAAACATATAATAGCGGCAGAGACAAGGAAGGTAATCTTGTGATTGGCGACAGCAAAAAAGACTTTGTGGAAGTCAGGACCGGAAATGGGGTTATCAGATACTCAAAGAAAAAATTTACCGATGCTGATGGAAGAGTCTTCATGGCAGATTCAAAGGATCCTGTAGTCAAGGCAAGGATGGACACAGCTCTGAAGGAGCTGGAAGATCTCAGTTCATGTTATATTGGTTATATGGATAAGGTTGTTGCTGAGATGGCAAAAAAGGGATATAAATTCAGCTGTGCCAGATAATTTTTCTATTAAATCTATTATCTTACTGATAAGATGATCAGAACTTCTTTGTTATCCCTATATAAGTATTCTTGAGCCTTTCTTCGTATCCTGTTGTGATAATAACCCCTGAGCCTGTAGTGTATCTCAGGAACATGTTCATATTGCCTGCATCGCTCTCCACCCTTATGTTGGCAGTGTTGGATCCGACAGGATAATAAGCATTCACCTCATAATTGATGTCTCCTCCCTCAAAAGAGGGATACTTAGTCACAATCCTCAATGAGCCTGACCTGAACTCCACATCATTAGGATCAATCACAAACGGCCCTGCATTGATTCTCAGGTCATTCAGGTCAAGCGAACTTCCTGCTGGCTGGATCTGTTTCGGCGCCACGAACGTTATATCATACGCAGCACCTTCAGTGTAGGTCTGGGGGTCATGGAATGCAAAAGAGCCTGACACTCTTGAATTTTCCTCTCTCAGCACAATCTCTCCGCCAAAGGGCTGGGATCCTGTGTATTCTATTCCATTCACAGTGACTTGCTGGTTTGCCCCTACAAAAACACGCATTAAGACAAATGTCCTGAAAGAAGGAGCGCCCTCAGGTGTCTTTGAAAACTCTGCCTCCTCTGTCACAGTAATATAACCATGAGCCCCAAGATCAATAGCCTCTCCAAAAAGATTCAGCTTCCCCTGCCCCTCGATCCTGAATCCTCCATCGGGTTCAGGAAGCGCTTCTGCGCTGAATCCTGCAAGGCTTGAAACAGGTACCCCTTGCTTGAGAGGCTCATTGTAGATCATGCCTCCCTCAAATCTGCAGTTCTTTTCGCATCTAGAAAGCTCCACACCATACTGCTCTGAGAACTGGTCCTGGAATTCCCCCATCCTTTTGAGATAGAGGTCATTTCTCTGCGTCTCTGAAAGCTTTTCCCAATTCTCTGCGAGGTCTGCTGCATCCATATTCTCAAGATCCTCAAGCGGAATATTCTCCCAGGAATCAGATTCTGGCTCTTCCTGCGCATGCACAGCTAGGGAAATCATCAGCAATATTATTACCATCTTCACGATTGCTCTGCTCATTTTATCTTTGTTGCAAACACAAAGCCATAAGGCTGGCTGTCAATCATTGACTTTGGATCTGTTATCAGGAACAGCTGTGTTTCAGGTGTTATATCAGCAGTGATGTTCATTCCTTCTGCAATCAGCTGGCCGAACTCCAGCTTTTTGTTGCTGACCATTGAAGTTATGTTCTCTGCAAGATCATGTATTGCCTTCAGCCTGACACCCAATCTCATTGTCTCTGTATAATCAATGTGTATTCTCTGGCTGTCACTTATGATATTTATGGGCCATTGCGCATCAATCTGCGTGTCATCATCAAAGACCAGAATGCTGATGTTAAGCTCATCTTTCTCAATCTGCAGGCCTGGCTCCAGGAAATTGCTGAAGCATTTCTCAAGGTTTGCAGCTGTCTCCTCCTCAAGGTTTCTCTTAATGTCCTCAAGGCTGACTGCCTTCATTTCACCAATATAATACCAGTAATTTGTGTCAAGGAGATTGCTTGAGAAATACGGCTCTTCAAGATTTCTCTTTCCTCCTCTTAACCCAACAAGCGCAAATGCGTCTTTTGCAGAAGACTTAAGACAGTTGTTGAGGTAGAATTTGACTGGCTGCACATCCAGCAGCTCATCCTCTGGCTGCTCAGTGACTGCCCCTCTTGTATAAACATATATAGCTATGAGAATGATGCCCACAACACCAATTATTATGAACAAGCTGACCTGGCCTCTTTTGGTTACTGCCATTTCTATGCAAGAAGAATAATCTTTATATAAAATTTCCCTTTTTAGCATATTATATGGGTAATATAAGGGCAATATACAGGGCACTGCATAAAAAATACAGGCCCCAGGGCTGGTGGCCGTTATCAAAGGGCAGAGCGCAGACTGAGCATCACTCAGGCCCTCCAAAAAGCTATCATGACAGATGGGAGATAATTGCTGGGGCAGTTCTGACACAGAACACTTCATGGTCCAATGTTGAGAAGGCGATTGAGAACCTAAACAGGGCAAAGCAGATGAAGATTGACAAGATCAGGAAGATTCCTGTGAAAAAGCTTGGCAGGCTGATAAGGCCTGCAGGATATTACAACCAGAAAGCAGAAAGGCTGAAGATTGTTGCTGATTACTTCTCAAGGCATTTCAAGGACAGGACAATCCCTTCCCGAGAAGAGCTTCTTGCTGTGAAAGGCATTGGACCTGAGACAGCAGATTCAATACTCCTTTATGCCTTTGACCAGCCTTATTTTGTTGTTGACGCCTACACAAGAAGGATATTCTCAAGGCTTGGGCTGATAAAGCAAGATTGGAGTTATAATGAGGTCCAGGAATTCTTCATGAAAAGCCTGGAGAATGTCAAAGGCAGGAAAAAGACCGAGATGTTCAAGGAATACCATGCCCTGATTGTTGAGCATGCGAAGAGGCATTGCAGGGCGAAGGCTGATTGCGATGATTGTTTTCTTGCAATCTCCTGCAAGAAAAGATTCTGACTATCTATTCTTATATCCGAACTTCTTGTTGTAATCTCTGTGATCTATTACATCCAGGATAAATGCTATAATCCTTATTTCATCTTCATTAGTAAGGGTGTACAGCATTCTCCAAAAAAGCGGAAGTTCAATCCTATACAAATTTCTAATAGAATATTCAATCTTGTATTTATCTGGTATGAGTCTCTTAGGGACATTATTTCCGTAATATGGGTTGATTTTTATGATTTCAATCTTCTTATTAACTGCATCTAAGATAATTCTCTCAGTTTTTGAGATATCAGCCTTTTCTTCAAGATTCCTATAGACTTGATCCGCTTCGGCAGAGAGAATCACTTTGATGTGTTTCATGATAGATTTTATGGAACAATCTTTTATAAGCCTTGCGGTAGAAATTCCGGAAGATTTCCGCTAAAGTCTGCGGCCTTCAGCAATAGCTTTTCTAAGATTAGGATTAGTATTATATATCCAGGCTATTCCTTTGACACCAATATAGATTTTATTGCTCTTATCAAGATAGTCCAGGATTATTTTCAGAGTATTATGGTTTATCTGCTTTGGCAATATTCTTTTAAGTTCAGCTATTGTTATCACACTATCCTCCATGTTTTTCAGGGTTTCCTCTACCATGAGCACTGTGTTAAGTGTAGGTGAATGCTCTAGTTTTTGTATTGTCTGTGACATTCTAATACCATATTTTTACTAACTAATATCTAATGATTATTAACTAATATATAAATGTTTTTATTCTAAATACAAAACAAAACTTTAAATATCTTATAAACAAAGCAATAATTATGGCTCTAAAAGCAGTCCTAATGGCAGCTGGAAAGTCCACAAGGACTTATCCATTGACTCTTACGAGGCCTAAGCCTCTTCTTAAGGTCGCAAACAAGTTCATTCTACAGCACAATCTTGAACAGCTCAAGGAGACAGGACTGTTTGATGAGTTCATAATCATAATCGGCTACAAAGGAGACATGATAAAAAAGCAGTTCGGAAAAGAGTTTGAGGGCATAAAGATAACTTATATTGAGCAAAAAGAGCAGCTGGGGACAGGGCATGCACTGATGACTGCAAAAGATGCTGTTGGCAATTCTGAATTCATAATCATGAATGGAGATGACATCTTCTTTGCAGGGGACATCAAGAAACTTGCTGGTGAGAAGTATGCTGTGCTTGTGAAGAAAGTGAAAAACCCATCTGATTATGGTGTTTATATTGTTGAGAAAGGCTTTGCAAAAAAGATTGTTGAGAAGCCAGAGGAGTTTGTGTCTGACATCGCGAACATCGGCTGCTATAAGATGGATAAGAAAGTCTTTGGCTTCAAGGCAGAGAAATCAAAGAGAGGCGAGCTTGAGATCGTTGACTTTGTCTCTGAGCTGATGAGGACAGATAAACTAAGGTGCATTGAGGCAGAGAACTGGTTCCCTATTGGCTATCCATGGGATCTTCTTGCTGCAAATGAATTCCTGCTCTCCAGGATAAAGAAAGATATCAGGGGAGAGATTGAGCAGAATGTCACGATCAAGGGTGAGGTTGCCATAGGAAAAGGGACAATCATCAAATCCAATGTTTATATTGAAGGCCCTGTCATGATCGGAGAGCACTGTACCATAGGGCCTAATGCATACCTGCGCCCCTCGACAAGCATAGGCAATAACTGCAAGATAGGCCACGAAGTAGAGATAAAGAACTGCATAATAATGGACAACTCCTCTGTGCCACACCTCTCATACATCGGCGATTCCATACTTGGGGAGAATGTCAATCTCGGCGCAGGGACAGTCACTGCAAACCTTAGGCATGACAAGGGGATAATAAGGACCTCAATGAAGAAAGAGGTTGAAGGCGAAGTGAAAGAGGAGCTGGTTGACACAGGCCTTGTGAAGTTAGGCACAATTGTCGGCGACAATGCAAAGCTAGGAATAAAGACAATCATCTATCCAGGAAGAAAAGTCTGGCCAGGGAAGTCAACGCTGCCTGGCGAGATCGTGAAGAAGGATGTTGAATGACCGGAAATTCTCCGGAATTTTCTCAGAAACGCATATAAAGGATATTTTGTCATAAATATCCATGAAAGAGGATGATGTTGAAGAATTGAAGAATAAATTAAGAAGTTATAACCTAAAAGAAATATCTTTCAGCAAGCATGCCAGGAATCAGATAATATTAAGAGAAAGTAATGAAGAGGAAATTGCAAGTCATCTGCTATATCCGGATAAGCTTGTCTATTCTTACCAGGAGAAAGGCAAGATGGGCAGCATTATACACTGCCTGCATTTTAGGATAAGCAATACCAGGACTATAAGGCTGCCAGTGATATTTGATAAGGGCGGCAAGAAAAATTTATATATACTCACCTACATCATGAGGCACAGGGCATGGCAGAACATGGTTAAAAGAGGCAAGGGGAGATAATATGGCAGAACACATATCTTATGATGAAGAAAATGATATACTTGCAGTACATAAAGGATTCTCAAGCGATGAGAGATTCAAAGGCAACATAGATGCAGGGGACCTGATCCTTGATGTGTCAACTAAAGGAAGGGTCAGGGGCATTGAGATTCTCAATGCAACAAAGTTCTTCAAGGAGTTTGGGATTGGCAAGGAAATGCTGGAGAATATAGAGCATGCTCATTTCAATGCAAATCTTAAGCCAGACTGCATAATCTTGGGGATTGTTATAAAGGCCAAGAACGTCGAGAAAGAGATGCCTGCAAAAGTTGCTGTTCCTCTGGAAGTGGCGGTTTGCTGTTAGGTTTGCTGTTATGATAAACAAAATCAAATCAATGATTCTGAAGCTTTGTGAAGGATAAAAATCTTTCTCTCAATAACTCTCAAACCTTACATCTGCCTTTGACATCTTATGGTAGAAATCAATGTCAGGAGACTTTTTTCTTTTCTCAAAGATCGCCTGATTGAGCCCTTCCCAGAAAAGGAACCATCCTGCAGGCTCCAGAAGCACAACCATGAAGCTCTTGAACAATCCCTCTTCATGGTATTTGAAGAGTATGAACGTAGCAATAAACATTATTGAGACACCCACAAGAATGAAATACAGGCCTCTCTTCTCAATATTTTTTGCCTCATTCTGCATTCTGGCATGATGTTTCTTGAAATGTTCTCTCAGCCTTTTCTTTATGAGGTTTTCCTTGTTTGCATCCCTTTTGCCTGCAGGCATCATGAATATCAGCTCTATGGTTCCTGTTGCCTTGTCCCTGCTCGCCTTTCTCGCCTCTAACAGGAAGTCATCAGACAAAGCCCTATGATCATAAGGCCTCGGGTCAAAGTCAGAGAAGATGTCATCATATGTGTCCAGCAGGAGGCTTATCTGGCTCTCCTCTAGAAGCTCTTTTATCTTAGAACCCTTCTCCTGAGGCATCATTGCCTTCTTTTCCTCTTTTTTCTCAGGCATTTTCAAAACTTAATAGGCTGCGATTTAAATATTTTATCAGTTTTTCATGGTAAAATTTTTATACTGCCTTTAAATGCATCATATCAGGGTGATACAATTCCAGACTGCATATTCTGCAAGATAATAAAGGGAGAGATCCCAAGCCATAAGATTTATGAGGACAGGAACGTTTTTGCAATGTTGGATATAAATCCAGTGAACAAAGGCCATGCACTTGTCCTTCCGAAGAAGCACTCTGCTGATTTTTCTGACATGGCAGATGATGACATAAAGAATGCCTTTGTTGCAGCAAAAAAGATCGCAGACGCTGTGATCAAAGGCACAGGCGCAGCAGGCTATAACCTTGGCATGAACAACAGGAAGGCAGCTGGCCAGCTTGTTATGCATTCACATCTCCATATCATCCCGAGGTTTGAGGGAGACGGCCTGAAGCACTGGCCCAGTAAGAAATATGCTGAGGGAGAGGCAGAGAAGGTCAGGGCCGGCATTGCAAAAGAGATATTATGATCATTCTGAATCCCTATTCTACACTGTCCAGACAAGATATGTAATATACGCCAGGTAAGAAACCAGGAGTATCACTCCTTCATGCCTGTCTATCCTTCTTTTTGTTACCCCGAATGTCAGGAGCATGAATGTTATTGCGATCATCATGACCATGTCAAAATAGACCAGGGATGGCGCAGCAGCATAAGGCCTGACCACCCCTATAACCCCAAGCACAAAAAGGATGTTGAATATATAGCTTCCCAGGATGTTTCCCACTGCGATGTCAGCCTCTTTTTTGATGGCAGCAATCACGCTCGTGAAAAGCTCAGGCAGTGTAGTCCCTAAGGAGACTATGGTCAGGCCTATGAACTTTTCAGACACTCCGAGCGCACTGGCTATGTCAACTCCTGAGTTCACAATGAGCTTTCCTCCCAGCCCCAGGGAGGCGATGCCGAGAGCGATCATGCCGGCATTCTTCCATATCTCTTTTGATTTCTTCCCGAACTCCTCCTTGAACTCCTCTTCAACTTTCTTGCGGGAATGTTCAAACTTCATTGACCTGTACAGATAGCTTATGAAGAACAGGAACGTCAGGAGAAATAAGAACCCATCAAACCTGCTTATTATGAAAGTGTCCCTGCCGAATATGTTGTTGTCATTTGCCAGGACAAGAAGCATGAAACCGGATATCAGCAGAAAGGGGAATTCATTGATTAGCGTCTTCTCCCTTATTGTGAGGGGGTAGATTATTGAAGCAATGCCCAATATAAGCCCTATATTAGCTATATTGCTTCCCACTATATTGCCGACAGATATATCTGCTGTCCCGCCCAATACTGCAAATATGCCGACAAAGAACTCAGGCAGAGATGTCCCGATTGCCACGATTGTGAGGCCTATTATAATCGGAGATATCTCTAAATACCTTCCAATTGCTGATGAATTGTCTATGAGCCAGGCAGCTCCTTTGACAAGAAGAAACACGCTTGCTATGAACACAAGTACAGCAGTAAATGGCTCCATGATGCATTTTTTGATATATCCTTATATAAAGTTTTTTATAGAAATATCATGATCTGCACCTGAACATGCATCATTGCGCTAATGGCTCCCAGCCTCGCCATGATAATATTATTTGCACCCGATTAACTGATCATGGCGTTTTTCCTTCCTAGCCTCGCCCGCCTTGCTGCAATCTTGATGCGGGGGGTGAGGAAGAAACGCCTTTCCAGCTGACTCATGTGGGCAAAGCAGCTTCACCTGGCCACTTCTGCTTATTCTTCCCAAACAGGCCAGGCTAGGAAAATGCTCAAAACCAGTTTAAGAGGATGTAGAAATATGCATCAGGCAATGCCATCACAATAATTATATATCAAATACCCTTTCTAAATCTCATGGAGCCTTTTCTGAGCCTTAAGAACATAACAAAAAGCTTTGGCAAGAGGAAAGTTCTTGACAGCCTTTCGCTTGACCTGCATCAGGGAGAGATAATAGGGCTTATAGGCAAATCAGGATGCGGAAAGTCCACCCTCATAAAGATACTGGTCGGATACTATACACCTGACAGCGGAAGGATGATATTTGAGAAGAAAGACATCACAAGCAAGTTCAGCAAGGTAAAGCACATCGTGGGATATACAACCCAGGAGAATTCTTTCTATGAGAAGCTCACAGTCTATGAGAACATGTCTTATTATGCAAATCTTTATGGAATACCCGCGGACCAGAGAAAGGACAGGATAAAGGAGCTGCTTGAGGCAGTAAGGCTTCATGGAAGCAAGAACTCCCTTGCAGGAGACATCTCAGGGGGCATGAAGAGAAGGCTTGATTTTGCGATATCACTTCTGCACAGGCCGAAGTTGGTGATACTTGATGAGCCGACAACAGGGCTGGACCCCCTGCTTGTCGAGAATTTCTGGAAGATTGTCACGACAATCGCAAAAGAGCAGAAGATTACTGTCCTTGTTTCATCCCATCTTCTTTCAGAAGTGAAGCAGTATTGCAACCGTGCAGCTGTCATGTCCAACGGCAAGATAAGCACATTGCACATCACAAAAGACACAGATCTTGAAAAAGAATTCAAGGAGCTGACAAAATGAGGCTTCTGTTTGAGATATACAAGAACCTGAAGCTCATATTCAGGAACTGGAGCTCTCTGCTGCTCATAGTCCTTGCCCCTTTCCTGCTCATACTCCTTGCTGGATATTCATTCAGCGGAGAGCAGCTGCATGACATAAAGATAGGAGTTCATGCTCAGGAAGATCTCGACTTAGGCGATCTTGCAAAGTCAGTATCAGGCTTCGGCGAGGTTTTCAGGTACGAAAGCGCTGACAGGTGTATAAGGGACATGATTGATGAGAAAGTCCACATCTGTCTTGATATAAAGGGAAGCCTGTCAGTGAAAGGCGGCGAGATACCCTCAGGAGAGGTGGTATTCTATTATGACAATACAAGGAAGAGGATAAGCCTGCTTCTTATGTCAGAGATTAAGGACTATTTCGGCCTCACAGCAGAGCAGATAAGCCTCATATCAACGCAGGAGATAATCAGCAGCATGCAGAATCTTTTGGTGTTCATCAATGAAAGGATAGATGATGTTGACTCTGTCAGGAATGAGTCAGAGAAGATCATGTCAGACCTTGAGGTAAGGAAGCAGAGGCTTATTGTGCTAAGAGATGATTTTGAGCCAAGATACCTTGTTGTCAAGAGTGTGCAGGCTGATTTCAACAGCAACAAGAGGGCGCTTGACAACCAGTCAGAGTCCCTCCTTGAGTCCCTTGAGGGTCTGAGAGACATCATTGCAGAGATAGACCAGAACATATCAAACACAACTGGGCTTGACCTTGCTCTGCTTGACTTAGAGAGCCAGATAGCCGGGCTTGAAAGCTCTGCAAACACTACTGTTGAGCAGGCCAATAATATAAGCGATTCCCTGAATCTTGCAGTTGCTGAGCTTGACGAGATAGACCTGATACTAAATCAGGAGATAAATATGACAGACGAGTACATCATCCTTATCAACAACAGCGTCCAGAGGATAGATATAATATCCTCAGAGGCAAAGTCAAAGATGAGCGGGCTTTCAGAGATAAATCCTTCTTTAGCAGGAAGGATAGCAAAGCCTATCACGCAGAGCTTCAAAGCCCTTGTGGGTGAAGTCAAGGACATCCAGCTCGCATTCCCCATCCTGCTGTCCACAGTGATAATCTTCATAAGCATGATCTTCTCCAACATTATAACCTCGCTTGAGATAAACAACAAGGCGTACACAAGGAATATCCTTGCTCCTGTGAATGACATAACCTACACTGCAGGCCTTGCTGTCACTAATTTCCTTGTGGTGTCCTTCCAGGTCGCTGTGCTGCTTGCTGTGGCCCAGCTGAATTTCGGGATAGAGGTGACCAGCCATCTCGGAGAGATAATCCCGATATCTGTTGTGCTTATACTCATATTCGTCTTCATCGGGATGGTCCTTGCATACATGTCAAAGACAATACAGACATCAATACTCTCATCAACATTCCTTGCCCTTGCTTTCTTCCTGTTCAGCGACGCCCTGAATGCGCTCGAGGCAATGCCTCAGCTGGCTTCAAAGATAGCTGTGTTCAATCCTGTTGTGATCGTGAACAGCATGCTCAGGAAAGTGCTGTTCTTTGACATATCCATTTCAGGCCTTCAGGCCCAGGCAGGGCTTCTTATCATCTACATGGCAGCAGCTGCACTGCTGCTTGTCATTGTCTCAAAGATAAAGAACAAGCAGAGATTGTGAAAGTGTATTCTTGAACTATACTAATTTCTAGTTTATTATCTAAGACGCCGCCCTCCTGACAGCAGACGGTCAAAGCCTTCGGCTTTGCCCTACTCGCCACCCCGAAGGGGCCTACCCCCGGCTCGTCTGCGTCAGGGCGGCGTCTTTGCTTTTGTTATCGCTTCGAGCAACACTTCCACCCTCGCCACGTCAGCATTGCAGCAAGGCAGGCGAGGCTAGGAAAAATAGCAAAATGACATACTCCCAAAATAAATCCAGCTAAAGCTAGGGGTTTCTCACGCAGAACTTCCAACTTAAACCTTTCCATCTTGCAGAACTCTTTTTTAGGAATATTTATAAATAATAATCTCTTTCTAAAATGAAGGCGATATTATGAAACTGGCTATAATTTTAGCAATTCTCCTGATACTTATCGGAGGATGCTCAACAGTGCAAGACTCACCATCGGGGCCAACAATAAAGACAACCCATACAATATCGGGAACCCAGGACCTGGTGCTTAATGAACAAGACCTTCAGCAGCTCGGGATGACCGGACATGGTTGTCTAACAGAGGAGGAATATACAAATATTGTAGATTCATCACTGGGGCAATACAGCTTCTGTAACTACACCATCACCAGCTTGAATAACACTGAAGTGATACTTGAATTGAAGAGATTCACGAATTTAGAAGCCCTGAATGGCTCATACCAGTATGATTCCTCGCACTTGTATAGTATCCAAGGGCTTATAAGCGAGAATGAGTATGGTGATCAGAGCAGATTCCGCGTCAACAACGAGAATGATTATGGGGGCCAGTTCAATGAACCAGGCATCTACTTTTATCATCTTTGGTTCACCAAAGATTTATACCTCATCCACATCACTTCCAAAGGAAGCAAGGAAGCTGGAGAGTATATTGCAGAAATAGGGCAGCGGATCCTGTCGAAGTTAGGGTGAATGATGCATATTATCCTAATATAATTAATATTTTGCATCTCTAGTAATATAATGTGTAAATATCGAAATTGGATTCTTTTAGGCCCATGGGCTTCATCCCACAGATATGCTCAGAAATCTACGATTTCTGGCACTCAAAAATCTTCGATTTTTGCTGAATCTGTAGGTATTCGCCCTACGATTTTATAATTGATTAAGGCATATACAAACATCTCTAAGAAAACCTTTAAAAAGGCCCCATAATTCTTGCTTTATAGGCCGGTGTAGCTCAGTGGTTAGAGCGCAACACTCATAAGGCAGGCATTTGCCAGGGATATGTTGAGGTCGTGGGTTCAAGTCCCGCCACCGGCACTCATGATTATGGATCTGATAAAACTCTCCAAAGACATTATGCGTCAGCAGACAGAGAAGAACAAGGCACCTGCATGGCTACTTACAAAGCTGGCAGTCAGGAAAGGCAAAGAACTTGCTAAAAAATATGGTGTTGATGAAAAATTAGTGGTTTCTTCATTATATCTGGCACACACTGTCTTTAGTCCTGTCTGGAAAGGCGAAATCCAGAAAAAACACAGCAAACTGAGTGCTGAGTTTGTGAGGCCTTTCTTGGAAAAGTGGGGTGTTTCAGAGGAAGATAAAAGCATAATTCTGAATGCAATAGAAGCTCATGGCGGAGAGATGCCTGTTGAAACAAAGGTTGCAGAAATTGTCAAGAATGCAGAGTGCTTCAAGTTTGTCACAGTGCATGGAAGCCTGATATGGCTGCATGAATGCGGAATAAGAGGTTACCCTTTTGATGAAGCGGTTGATAAAGTTCTAGAAAAAATGGAGCAAAAAAGAAGTCTGCTGACATTGCCAGATTGCATAAAAGAAGCAGAAAGGAACTCCAAGGAAATAATATCATTATTTACATTCTGAGATGAGTTAAATATGAAAAAAATCATCACAAAAGACAATTCTGTTACCTTCCACAATCCAGAATATGATGAGCACTATCATTCCCTCACTGGAGCCAAGGAAGAGGCAGTGAAGAAGTATGCAGAGCCCTGCAGGATTGCAGAGCTTGCGAAAGAGAAAGGAGAGATCGCAATACTTGATGTGTGCTTTGGATTGGGGTATAATTCTGCTGCTGCGCTTGATGCTGCGCTGTCTGCAAACCCTAAATGCAGGATAAGGATAATCGCTCTTGAGAATGACCAGAAGATACTTGACGAAGCGAGGAATCTTGAAGCTGGTTTCAGGAATTATGACCTTATCAAAGAGATTGCAGAGAAGCACAATGCAGAGAGAGGCAACATTGAGCTTGAGCTCCTGTTCGGAGATGCAAGAGACAAGATAAAAGAGATTGAGGACATTGAGTTTGATGCAGTCTTCCTCGACCCTTTCTCGCCCAAGAAGTGCCCTGAGCTTTGGACAAAGGAATTCTTCAAAGACATCTATAAGCTTATGAAAAAAGGTGCAGTGCTTGCGACATATTCATGCGCAAGGTCTATCAGAGAAAACCTAAAAGCAGCTGGTTTTGAGGTAAAAGACGGGCCAGTTGTAGGCAGGTGGGCGCCAGGCACTCTGGCAATAAAGTAGACGCCGCGGCTCGGATTCAGAA
>DATDWE010000004.1:0-9820 GCA_035289765.1 Candidatus Nanoarchaeia archaeon | reverse complement strand
AGCTTTATCCTGTCCTCTATTGAACTTAATGATTTTTTGATGGCATTGCTGTCCATCCCCAGCATCAAGAAGAATGCCTTTAGGTCAGAAGGATTCCTCATATCAAGCGGCTCATGGGCAAATGATGCTATTGCTGTCCCTACCTTGTATTTCCTGCAGAGCCTTATGTTCTGCATCATCCTTCCCATGATCACAGCCCTTCTTTGTCCGTGTGATAATAGCACAGAGCTGAAATCAAAGCATATCATCTTGTCCTTCTGCTTTGCAAGGCTGCACAGCACATGGTTCAGACCTGACCTTTTCTGTGTTATTGAATCCCTCTCATTTGTGCTCTCCATGCCATATATCAGGTCTGCCTTTCTTCCCTCAATCCACTGCCTCGGGTCTGTTGTCTTTATCACAAGGATATCCGGCATTATCTTTTTTATTTCAGAGGAAGCTGTATAAAGCGTTATTCCTGTCTTTTTCTGCAGATGCTCAATATGGTCCTTATATGCTGGTTTCAGCTCCCTGTAGAAGAAGCAGAGGCTGCCATAGCCAAGTCTTTCAGCTATCTTGATGAACTCCTCTTCATTCTGGTCAGGAAAAACTATATCTATCATTAAAATCACCAAACAAAGCCCTATTTAAAATTCTTTTCCTCCAGCGCAGCCTTCTTTATGTCAATCACTGCTGAATTATCGCTGTCCTCTTTTACCTCAAATTTCTCTATTTTTATCCTCTTCCTGAACATCGGGGAGTCAACCACCAATGTCTCAAACTCGCCGCCCTCTCCTGCAACATTGATGCCGAGCTTCTTGTTCAGTTCAGCAAGCCTCCCGACATCCTTCTTTGTTATAACTCTTCCAAGCCATGATTTGTCCAGCCCTTCTGCTGCAACAGAGGTCATGATGAACCTGAAACCATTATCCAGGAGCTCCTTCATATACTTTTCCTGGTCCTTGTGCCAGAGGGGAGAGAATACCTTAAGGCCCAGATGGTCGCAGATCCTCTCAATTCTCTGCCTTTGGTAATCTGAGAACAAGGCTCCTGTCACAATGCCCTCTATCTTATATCCATCCTTTGCTCGGATGATTGCCTTTTCAAGATCCTTTAACTCTGCCTCTTTCTGGCCTTTTGTATGCTGCTCTATTATTGGGATATTCATTGCTTCTGCCTGAAGCTTTGCAATATCTACTGCTGGCGTGTGGAACATGTATGATGCTGGATTGCGGCTTTTTATGAGTATGAGGCATGCTATCTCATAATTCTGCCTACCCATCACATATGCCGCATATGCTGAATCCTTTCCAGAGCTGAATAAAACACCCAGCTTTACATTCTTTTTCTTGTAGAATCTTCCAAGATATTCTGATTTTGTTCTGCAGCCAGCTTTTTTTGCAAGCTTTGCTATTGCCCTGTCAAACCTGCTGCCATACTGCGCAGCCCTCTTCTTTCTCTGGGCAAAAATCTCAGGCATCCCAAGGTATGCTGCAGCATCCCTCAGTATGAGCTTGTTCTGTTTTTCTGAAAGCTTATATCTTGATGGAATCTTAAGAGCATATTCAACAAGCTTCCTGTCAAGGTAAGGCACCCTCAGCTCAATGGAGTTCACCATTGTGATCACATCATCCCTGTAAAGGTCTCTCTCATACATCTTGAGCAGCCCGGAATAGCATTCTCTGTTGACATTGCCTGATTGTTTATGCCTTTCATATCCTGCAAATATCTCCTCGCTGCCAAGGCCAGACAGCATCACTTTTACCCCGTCTTTCTGGGCCTCTTTGCAGCACAGATAGAAAGGAAGAGCAACCCCAACCTTCACAACATTGGAGTCCTCTATCAAAGGAACAATATTTGAGAGATGTTCCTCAACTTCGCTGAGCTTTATTGTTATGACCTTAAGCTTCAAACCAATCTCCTTTGCTGCCTTTCTCGCGTAAACAGCGTCTTCTGCCTCTTTTTCTGACTCCAGCGCAGCAGTGTAGCATGTGAAATCAACTTTCTGCCTTTTGAGGACCATGGCAAGAAGAGTTGAGTCAACCCCTCCTGAGAAAAGAAGCCCGATTTTCCTGTTGGGAATCCTTTTCCTGACTGCTTCTTCAATGAGCCCCGCAACATCTTTCTTTATGGCATCATGACTTTTTGTATTTTCTGGCTTGATGGAGAAGAATGGCCTGTCTTTCAGCTCAATGCTGTTCTTCATAATGTCATAAACCAATATCTTTCTTGGGTTAAGCTCTTCAATATCCTCAAATCCAGTTGCCTCAAGCGCTTTTTTCTCAGACGCAAAGGCAAATCCTTTCTTTCCAAGCCTTTTCTCAGAATACCAGACCGGCTTTACACCAATATTGTCTCTTGCAACAATTGCCTTATGTTTGTCCACATATCCAACAGCATAATCTCCATCAAGCTCTTCAATCTTCTCTGGCAGGATCCCCTCCTCAAAGAGCCTGAACAGCATCTCTGAGTCATTCTCTGCTTTTATGCCAAACCTTTTTCCCAGCTCTTTCCAGTTGTAGACTTCGCAGTTAGACACAAAAACCCCTCTGCCAACTAAAGGCTGCCTTATGTTGCCGACAACAGAATGAAGGTTATGGCCTACTGCCCCATTCTCAATCTTATGGATTCCTGTGCTGTCTCTTCCCCTATATCTTATGATCTTAAGACATTCCTCTACAAGCTTCTCTGGGTTATTCTCATTAAAGACCCCTATTATGCCGCACATAACAAAGGCATAACCTTCTTGGTTTTTAAATGCTTTTGTTATTTATCTTCTGTGTCAATACTTACAATGTAAGTATTATTATATAGCATTTCTTACCAATTAGTTACTAAAGAATATAAATATTTATATACTAGTTATGTATCACTAAACAGTAACAATACCTAAACACCCCCTAAAAAAGAGACAGATAACCTCGGTTATCTGCCTTCTTTTTTTAACATCACAAAAAATCACATAATATGCATGATCACCTCTTTTTCCCCACAGCGCTTCTTTGGGAGTGTTGTGGGGTTTTATGATCATATAATCAATATCAGCCTAAGGCATATCTATGCTAGAAGCGTACTGCATACATTAGACAAAAGACAAACCAAAGGTTTTTAAACCTGATTTCATTCAATTTCATTCATAAAAAGTTATGCAAATGGGTCCTTGTTGAGCAAAAACAGATGTTTTTGGCTATGAAATCAAGACACTCTTGCGTAATACAGCCCGGCACGAGAGTACTCAATGGAGCTTAAGGCAAAGCCAAGCAATGAGCTTGGGAGTTAGTGTTTCGGGCAACAAAACCCTCATTGAGGGTATTTTTATATTTAAAAGTCAATATGTTGCTTTTTAAGGCAACTGGCAGTTTAATGGTCATAAAAACCATAAAGAACAAGTAAAACCTTGATATTCACTTTATTCAGTATCATTAGGGGGAAAAGACGACTATTATAGGTTTATTAGCTTGTTCTGGATGGCATAAAAGAAGAAGCAGGGAGCATCATTATCATGTTTGTCACAATGTACCCTAAAGGGAATATTGGGATAATTAGATTCAGATAAGCTTCTTCTTTAGAGACAAAAAGTCGTAGTTAATATTAATTTCGGAGGCGAATAAAATGGGAAAAATAAGCCCAGTAGCGGCAAAATATATTGTACATGCAGAGATAGATATTGAAGGGGTTGTTGACAGGCCTGATGTTATTGGAGCAATCTTCGGACAGACAGAGGGTCTTCTGGGAACAGAGCTTGAGCTAAGAGAACTCCAGAGATCAGGAAGAATAGGAAGGATTGAGGTCAATACAGACACAAGATCAGGCAAGACAAGAGGCGAGATAATCATACCATCTTCTCTTGACAAGGCAGAGACAGCAATAGTTGCAGCTGCAATGGAGATCATCCAAAGGATTGGCCCGTGCAATGCAAAGATAAAGGTAAAGAACATTGAGGATATCAGGATCTCCAAGAGAACCTTTGTTGTTGAAAGGGCAAAAGAGCTTCTGAAGCAGCTTATTGACACAACAATGCCTGATTCACAGGAGCTTGCAGATGAAGTTGCGTATTCTGTAAGAGTGATGGAAATACAGGAGTATGGAAAGGACAGACTGCCTGCAGGACCTGCGATCGACGAAAGCGATGATATAATCATTGTCGAGGGAAGAGCTGATGTGCTCAATCTCCTGAAGCACGGAATAAAGAATGCAATCGCAATCAACGGAACATCTGTTCCGCCGACAATCGTCGAGCTCTGCAAGAAAAAGGAGGTCACTGTCTGCGTTGACGGAGACAGGGGAGGAGATCTCATAATAAAAGAGCTCATGGGAGTCGCTGACATTGACTTTGTATGCAAAGCTCCTGCAGGAAAAGAGCTTGAGGAGCTCACAAAGAAGGAGATTCACCAGACTTTGAGGGCGAGGGTGGCTGTTGAGCAGGCAAAGCTCGATATCAATGGCAGAGGAGGAAAAGCCCCTGAAAGGGCTCCTGAAAGGCAGGAAAGGCCGCAATTCCAGAAATTCGACAGGAATCAGAGGAATATGCGGGAGGAGCCAAGACCATTGCAGAAACAAGCGCCAGTCAGGAAAGTGAAGATCTCTGATGATGAGAAAGCCAAGTTCAAAGGCATGCTTGAGGATCTCATTGGGACAAGAGGAGCATACATACTTGACAAGGACCTGAACATCCTTGGAAAGGTGCCTTTGACAGAGCTTGAGACAACAGTGAAGAGCCTCGGCTCAGGAGTCTATGCGATTGTCTTTGACGGCAGCATTGACAAGAGCCTTGTGGAGACAGCAGACAGGGCAAGAGTCAACTTCCTTGTCGGAATGGACTCAAAGTTCTCAGGCAGCACAAGGATCAATATCTTGACATCAGAGGACGTTTAGAGATATACTCAATTTATCTTATTTTTTTATTTTTGTTTTTCTATTATTTCTTTCAATGTTTTCTTGGCCTCAGAAACCATCCTAGGTTCTTTCCTGTTCTCAGGGATTTTCACAACAATACAATCAGGTATCTGGCCCTTTAGAACAAATATTATGCTTCTGTTAGAGCCCATAAACAAGACATATTTCCCCCTGAAATCCAATACTGTTATTGGAGCAGGAAGCGCACTTGAATATTCTTCCTTCATAATCCTTTTAGCATCTTTTAGATTGCATTCTTCAACAGCTGCAACGTAGATTTCAGAAGGGTCAATCTTTTTTCTCGACAATCGGATATCCTTAGGACCAATATCAAGAAGATGCAGGATCATATCAACGGATTTCTTGACTCTTTCCTTGTCTATCTTAACGTCCTTCAATAGATTCTCAATCCTTTCCATCTTAAGTCTCAACAATCTTTACCCTGTGCCCAATCTCCTTTGCTTCTTCAAGAATAATATCCATTGTCTCGCATTCCATGTTCTCTTCTATCTTGGATTTATGGTATCCTTTCTTCCTCAGCCTTTTATGAAGCTTCTTCAGGCTGCACTTTGTCACAATGCAAAGGTCCACAAGCTTTGGGCTTATATAATGGCTCAGGTGAGAATCAATAACTAGCTTTCTTCCTTCTTTTCTTGCTTTCCTGATCATCTTCTCAAGAGCTTTCGCAAGCCTTTTCTCATCCACAATCATTGTCATTCTTTTCCTGTCATAGCCTTCAGAAAGTTTCTCTTTCCTCACAACCCTGTTGACATCAATATACTCATACCTGTGCTTTTTTGCAAGCTTCCTGGCCAGCGTTGTCTTTCCTGTCCCTGGGGTGCCTGTGACAATGACTATCTGCTCTTTCATGAAAATAAGAAACAAAAAAGATTATATAAAGCTATGCAAGGGCTTCCATGACTCTGTAGATGGGATATTGCGGGCCCTGCGTCACAGAAAGGAAAATCACAATTATTATTGACAGCACAATGAGCATCACAATAGTGATTCCCAGCACAATGAAAGCGCTCTTGACTCCGCTTGTCAGGCCAACATAAAGCGGAGGGCCTATAAGCAGGCTAAGAGTCACTATTCCTCCGAGCAGCACAAGCAGAAGCATGACCAGCTCGCTGTTTCTCCAGTCCATCCATCTTCCGATGTTCTTTATCATGAAGCTGAACAGGGACCAGGTTATGATCAGCAGTACTGCTGAGCCAGAGCCAATGCCAAAAAGAGAGGCGAAGCTTCCTTTGCTTTGGATAAGCTTCCTGAATCCAAGAAAGATTCCTGCCAAGATCAACAGGACAAACACAGAGCCAAAAAACACCGAAAGCTTGTGCAGCATAAGCCACGAGGTCGCATACTCTCCCTTTACATGGAAGCTCTCCCATGGATCAAGCCCTCTTGCAGTTTTCACATAACCCTGTTCATACTCTATCTGGCTTGAGAATCTCTGGAGATCATCGCTCTGTACTCCTTCAGAATATGCAGCAGCCTTCTCAAGAGCGCCAAACCCTGTCCTGTAATCAACCTTTGCTTCCCCTCCTTTCAGATATAGGCCTTCCTGCACACTGACAGACACTCTTATATCATCAACATCTCTGTTCAGCTTTATTGTCTCAAAATCAAAGTCATAAGTCCCAATGCCTTTGTCTACATAGCCCTGGACCTTATAATAGACAAGGATAATCCCAGTGTCCTGTTCCTGTATTGGAAATGGGAGCTTAAGGTCATACCTGACTGATTTTGAAAGCTGGCCAACGTTCTTTTCAATGGTGTAATACAATGCAGGCCATCTGTTCTGCCAGTACCAGCTGCTGCAGGTTTCTTTATACTGCCCGCATGTGCCTGAATCTTCATCATAGTCAGTGCAGATCTTTTCCCAATAGCTGCATACCTTGTCTTTTTGCTGCACCTCCTGCAACATATTGACTATCCTCACTGATTCTCCAGGGATCTCTATCTCAATCTCAGTAAGATTATCTTTCCCGGTGTTCTGGATCTTGAGCTTGGCAGCAACTATGGCATCGCCTTCCTCATCAAACACCACAGAATAATATTGGTTCTGGCCAAACGAATCCCCTCCATAATAAGGCATCATCTCCAAAGATGGTTTTGTCGCAGCAACAGCAGGGACGATTGCAACCAAGGCCATCATCAGAAGCAAAATAAATACAATCTTTCTCATTTTATTACCTCCATGAATATTTCCTGTATTCATCAAAGCAGTTAAGCAGGACTTTTATTTATAACCAGAACTAAGCTTCAAACAAGATTAAAGTCATCTGTATTTATGCGCTTCAACATCTCTATCTGTACTTTTTTACAAGATGATCAATCAGAAGATATATCATGAGGCATAGCACTGCTCCAATAGCAAACCAGAGCCCTATAGGCTGTGATGAAGCTGCCTGAGGAGCCATTGCAAATGTTTCCTGTGCTGCCATGTCTGCTGCAGCTGGCGCTGACTCCAGCATAGCCCTCTCAGCAACAGGAGCTGCTTTCATAAGAGAGCTGCTTCCAATTGAGCTGACTGAGCCAAAAAGGTTCTGTGCATACTGAAGCACCAGTGCAATGACACCTATTGCGGCAATGGCCGGAAGTATTGACTTAAGCTTTTCCTTGAATCCCTCGCTGACTGCCTTTGGGGCTATTATCACATATTTGTTCGCAAGGCTGTAATGAAGCACCTCTTTACCTTTGTCTGAATAATGGAATTCGCCTGCCTCAACAAGCCTGCTTGCAAGAAGATGCCTTAGGTTATAATGCACAGTGCTTATGGGCAGGTTAAGCTCTTTTGAGAGTTCAGTCTCTGTTGCTTTCTTGTTTGACAGATGATCAAGTATCTTTCTGGAGGTGTCATTGGACAGGACCTGGGCCAGCTTCTTTGCCTTATCCTCCTCAAGGCTTACCATCAGGAATGTCTCTTTCTTTGCCATAAAGTTATGTTGTTGGATTTCTTATTTAAATATTGCCAAAGCTTCAATCCAGCCCAAAGTCTTGACAAAAACACAAACTTTTTATATATTAGTTCTTATTTTCAGAACATTATGACATAAATCAGAATAAAATACTATAAAATAAGACATAAATACTAAAAATAAGATAAAAAATAAATAAATCAGATAATAAGTCTGATATTCAGATAATATAAAAAATGACTCAAAAACCTTACCTGGTGCAGTGCGACAAGCGCGGCCAGATCGTGATCCCCAAAGAATTAAGGCAGAAGCTGGGCATTGTGAAAGCAGATTTTGATCTTTTCTCAATAAAGGAGGAAGGCATATTCTTGAAGGTAAGGAATAAATGAGAAAATATGCAAAGCCAGTAAGCTGCGACAGCAGGGGGCAGCTTGTAATACCTAAAGAGGTAAGGAAAGAGCTTTCTATAGAAGAAGGGACAGGCTTCTGGGTTTTCTTTCTGGAGAAAGAAGGCATACTTCTCAAGAGAATAACTGATGAATCTGTCGATGCCCATGATCCAGTGATCCATGAGATGCTTGAAAAGAGCGCAAAGCTCGGCGTAGAGAAAGCCAACCTGAACAAGACAATCCAGAATTATCAGAAAAAAGAGAAAGGGGGTTTCTGGGAGATATGAAAAAGCTTCCTTTGACGCAGGCATTGTTTATTCTGGCAGTCGCAGCCATTGCCCTCTTCTCAATAATAAGGAATCCCCTGCCAATAGGATTCACTGTCCTTGAGAAAGCAGAGGTGTTTGCAGGAAAAGATACTTATTATGCAGGAGACATGGCCCATATTTTTGTAACTCCTACAAGCGCCGATTACACCCTTGAAGTGTATGGTCCAGAGGGCAGCCTGTATGCAGTCTCAACCGATTTCCCAGTCAATAAAGCAGGAACTTACACAATAAAGGCAATATTAAAAGAAGGCAATTTGACCAATGAAATTCATGGAGAATTCTCTGTAATCAACAAAGAGCCTGTTCAAGAGACAGGCGATTCCGAAACCATTGCAGCCAATTTAAGTGCCTCAGCAAACGAAAGTGTATCTGATGTTTCTGCAGGGATTCAGATTGTATCAGAAGTGAATGGTACAATAAAAGACAGCAATAACAATGACGTTGGAAAGAAAATAGAGGATGAACAAACCTTTGAGACCTTCTTTAATTTTGTAGGGAAAGTGGATGACAAATTTGTGATAAGCTTCTATCACAACTCAACAACAGCGCAGCCAGTCTGGATTGAAGGATATCTTGATTACAGTCTTTCTGCGCTATCTGCAAGGCCTTATGAGACAGTTAACCTCACAATCCCCCTGAAGAACAATACAAAAATACCCAAATTCAGGCTGCATGTCGGTCTTGAGTCAGAAGTCTTTGAGTTTGATATTGAGATAGTGCTGAATGTAGAAGATGGCAGCGCAGGAGATGAGCTGGACCTTAACAGGGTGCAGGGCCTTATATCAGAGGACATCAAGCAGAAGGATATTGAGTTCACAAAAGATGATGTGAGGGAAGAGATAATATACGATGAGAACAATAACGCAATCAAGTCAATAAAGATTGAGAAAGAGGGAATAAAGATCAAAATCAATGGAGCTGACAGGAATAAGATAAACAATTCCTGGTTCAGAAATGGCGTACTGCACATGGATTCTGTCTCAATAAAGAACGCGACAATAAGGATACCCTACCCCCAGCCAAAAGGCATAACAATAGCACCAAAACTGTACATAAAAGAGGATGCAGAAACTGTATTCAGGGAAGCAGAGCCTTACTGTCTGAATAAGACAGTAGAATCCAAGAAAACAGTTAGAGCAGAATGCGACAATAATAAAGATCCATTATGCCTAAGCTCAGGAGGCACAAAAGAGGAGGCGGTATATACTGCAATACCTGATAAAACAAGATGCTTCAACACAATAACAACAACCCCAACATACTATGAATTCTCAGTTGAGCACTTCTCAGACTATTATGTCAATTC
>DATDWE010000003.1:0-5775 GCA_035289765.1 Candidatus Nanoarchaeia archaeon | reverse complement strand
GCTGCTGAAGAAAACAAAGTTGTTTGAGACGCCTCCGCCCAGGATTATCATATCAGGATTCATTACATTGATTATGATTGACAGAAGATATCCGACATTCCTGCCAAATTCCATGTATATCTTTCTGGCTTTTTTGTGTCCTTTTCCTGCCATCTCAGAGATGAGGTAAGGGTCTGGCTTCATCCTGTATTTTCTTGCGAGATTCTTGATGAACCTTCCAGAGCAGTATTTCTCTATATTGTCAGGATAGCCTATCATTCCAACCTCCCCTGCAAGGAAGTTTGCGCCATTGTGGAGTTTCCTGTCTATGACAATTCCGCCGCCTGTTCCTGTGCCGAGAATCAGCCCAAAAACGCATCTCTTGTTCTTTCCTGCTCCCATGACTGCTTCCTCAAGAGCAAAACAATTGGCGTCATTGTTCACTTCAACCTTTTTCCTGAATCTTCTTTGGACAATCCTCTTAAGAGGGATGTTCTTCACGCAAGGGATATTGTGAGATCTCAGCCAGTTGCCATCCTTGTCAACAGAACCTGCAACACCTATGCCAATACCCCTTGATTTGCTGCTGTTTACATAATCTATAGAATCCAGGATTGCCTTTAGCAATGCCTTTCTTGTCTTGGGTGTCTTCACAACCTTTTTCTTTAGAACTCTTCTCCCATCCACAAGGCCAGCTGCTATCTTTGAGCCTCCAATGTCTACTCCGACAGCATAGCTCATTTTAGCTCGTAGTGGATCCAAGCTTTTTCTTCAGGTCCTCTACCATGTCAACAGGGCTTGGATCAACCTTGTACTCAAGGGCAAGATAATATCCGACATACATGCCCATCAATATTGCAGAGAACATCCTTGCCAGAAGATTTGGCCCGCTGAGCTTCAGTATGAGGACAGGCTGCTCATTCTCATGCAGAAGCTCCTTTGTGATTGCCATCCTCTTCTTTATCCTTGGATGGTCATCAGCATCCTCTATGAATATGAAATAGAAGTTCCCATTCGCATTCCTGAACCCCATCATATCATTATGGTTCATCTCAGGGAAGACATTGAAGAATGCAGGGTGCTTTGAGTTCTCGTTCACTGCTGCTTTCCAGAGCCTTGCGACCGAGATCATCCTGTCTGAAGAGTAGATCAAAGGCACTTTGCTCACAAGCCTTTGCGCAAGGCCCTCAGCGCCTGCTTTGATGTCTTTCTTGAGTGCATCCACTGTGTCTGCCATCTCTTCAGTCTTGTCTGTTATCAGCCTTGAGTTCATCAGGACATTGAGTATCGGCATGGTCATGTATCCTGTTGATGCCCTTGGCTGAAGCCCTTTTGGGACCTCAATGAATGTTGTCTTTGTGTTCTGGCAGATCTCCTTAAGTTTTCCTCCTGAAGCGATGCAGACAATCTTGGCCCCCTTTGCCTTTGCAGATTTCAGGCAGGAAAGAGACTCTTCTGTGCCGCCTGAGTATGACACAATGAACACAAGGGTCTTTTTGCTCACCCAGTTAGGCACCTTGTAATCCCTCACAACATCAACCGGAATGCTGACCTGGATATACCCCTTCACAATCTCTCCTGGCAGGGCAGAGCCTCCCATTCCGCAGAACACAATGCCATCAAAAGGATATTCAGCCCTGATATTGGTGCCTAGCTTCAAGGCATCCTCGCACTGCTTCCAGAAATTGTCAAGAACAGAAAGCATGTTTTCCTTGTCTACGCCTGGCATTTGGTCACCTCTGACCCAATATTAGGCCTTAGCATATATAAATATTTATGTTTTGTTTTTTTAGGGTGCAGTAATCTTTATAAATAACCCCTTTAAACAATGTTTACAGGCATAGAAATGTAGGCGTAGCTTGCCTGAATCTCTGCCTTGGATAAAGCAATAATACAAATGGAGGCTATAAAATGGGATATCTTAAGTATATGAGGGAGGCCTGGAAAAGGCCTAAGGAAAACAAGGAACTCTGGACACAGAGGCTTATTTCTTGGAGAAGGGAGCAGTCAACTGTGAGGATTGAGAGGCCCACAAGGATTGACAGGGCAAGATCACTTGGTTACAAAGCAAAGCAGGGTTATGTTGTTGCGAGGCAGCGCGTCATCAGGGGCAGCCACAGAAGGCCTGGGCCGCATCACGGAAGAAGGCCAAAGACCCAGAGAAGATACCTTGCTCTTGACATAAATTACAAGCTTATCGCAGAGCAGAGGGCTGCAAAGAGCTTCCCGAACTGCGAAGTCCTCAACTCATACTGGGTTGCGAAGGACGGAAGGTATTACTGGTTTGAGGTCATACTTGTTGACAAATCACATCCTGCAATACTCGCTGATGAAAGAATAAGCTGGATAGGAGACAAACAGCACAAAGGCAGAGTCTTCAGGGGACTTACATCTGCAGCAAAGAAGAGCAGAGGATTGAGAAGCAAAGGAAAGGGAGCAGAGAAGGTAAGGCCGAGCAGAGCAGCGAATTACAGGAGAAAGATGAGAAGTCAGAGAAAGGTTAAGCCGCTTTTCAGCTGAATTCTTTTTTTTCTTTTTTACCTGCATTAGAATAATGTTGCGGACAAGATCATTTGGAGGTATGATTATATGAAAGCTAAGAAAGGAAGCAAAGTGAAGATTGATTACGCTGGAACGCTTGATGACGGCACAGTGTTTGATTCGTCAAAAGGAGCAGAGCCGCTGGAGTTTGAGATCGGGGCTGGGATGGTGATTCCTGGATTTGAGAATGGCGTCATTGGAATGGAAGAAGGCCAGGAAAAGAACATCAAGATCGCTGCAAAGGATGCATATGGAGAGAGAAATGAGGCACTGGTCCAGCCTGTCCCGAAAGACAAGATAAATGTTGGCAGGGAGATAGAGGAAGGGATGGTCCTTGCACTTCAGGCGCCGACAGGGCAGAAGGTCCCGATAAGAGTCGCAAAGGTGGATAAAGACAATGTCTATCTTGACATGAACCATCCACTTGCAGGAAAGAACCTAAATTTCAAGGTCAAGGTTGTCGGCGTAAAGGGGTAGGTTTTTTCTTTTTGAAAAGATATATACAAAAACTTTTTATAGCTGTAAGACTAGCTTATATATATGGTAAGGTTCAGATGCAGGAGCTGCAATTATGTGTTTGCACCAAAGGTAAGGGACAGGCTGCCTGAGAGATGCCCATATTGCTCTGAGTTCAACAGCCTCATGGAAGAGAGGTCCATACTTGATGGCCTGGACATCGAGGACGAGCTTGAATGATTCTCATGTTTGTCTGAACATCTATTTCTTAGCACAACAATATTTTTAAAACAGCCCTTTGCACTCTGAAAATAAAGCGCGGGCTGAAAAGAGTTGAATGTAGTGACTGTAAAAAAGGGCTGTGAGCTCTGCGGTAATGACGTTGTGGGCAACAGAAGCATAAAATATTTATGTAGGAAATGCAATGTTCTTTTTGATTATAAGATGATAGGTCTTTACATAGGCAGGTTCCAGCCTTTCCACAAAGGGCATCTTCAGGTGATAAAGAATGCGCTGAAGGAAGTCAAGGCAATAATAGTTGTAGTCACTATCCCCCTCAAGAAGACCGAGAAAGACCCTTTCACAGCAGAAGAGAGGGCCGGCATGATCAAAGCAGCTCTTGAAAAAGAGGGCATAAGGAATTATGACATTGCCATAATAAAGGACATCCCGTCTGATGCAGAGTATGTCAATCATATCAGAAGCTTCGCAAAGCCGTTCAATGCTGTTTTTGTGGGAGAGAGTGGTCTGAATGAGAAGCTGTTCAGGCAGGCAGGCTTCAAAGTGGTCACATCCCAGAGGTTCTTCAACATGAGCTCAACAGAGGTCAGGAGAAGGATGAAGAAAAATGAAGAGTGGGAGGGCCTTGTTCCTGCAGGCGCAGTTGAATACATAAAGGAGAACAGGCTTGTTGAAAAGGTGAAGGGCTAGAAACTTTCTTTTATCTTGTCAAAGATGCCTTTGCTGGACTGCCTGCTTGATTTATCGAATTCTTCCAGCAGCTCTTTCTGCTTCTTTGAGAGGCTTTTCGGAACATCGATTATCACCCTGACCTTCTGGTCTCCTGTGCCATATCCTCTCAGATTAGGGATTCCTTTGCCCCTGAGCTTGAAGATGGTGTTTGACTGTGTTCCTGAAGGTATCTTCATCTTTGCCTTGCCGTCAATAGTGGGCACTTCTATCTCGCTGCCCAGCGCAGCAGCAGCAAAGCTTATCGGCATCTCCATATAGATATCATCTCCCTGTCTCTCAAACACTTTGCTTGGTTTTATGTGCACCCTTACAAACAGATCTCCTGAAGGCCCTCCTTTTTCTCCTGCCTCTCCTTCTCCTGCAATCCTCAGCCTTGTTCCATCATCAACTCCAGGCGGAATCTCTATCTTTATCTTCTTTGTCCTCTCAACAACTCCTGTGCCATGGCACTGCTTGCATGGATTCTTTATGGTTGTTCCCTCGCTATGGCATGTGCTGCATGTTGTTACAGTCTGGAACATGCCGAAAGGGGTTCTTCTTGTGTGCCTCACAGCGCCTGAGCCATTGCAGTCAGGGCAGGTTATTATGTCAGAATCAGACTTTACGCCTTTTCCATTGCATTCCTCGCATCTCTCCATCTTTGGTATTGTGATGTGCTTATCTGCTCCAGAAGCAGCTTCTTTCAGCTCAATCTCCAGCTCATAGATGAGATCAGAGCCTCTTCTCGACCCTCTTCCCCTCCTGCCCCCCCCGAACATGCTGGCACCTCCAAAGAAGCTGTCAAATATTGAGTCAAAATCAAAGCCGAATCCCTGTGTGCCCCTCATGAAGTCAGAGAAATCAAATCCTCCTGCGCCGCCCTGGAAGCCTGAGAAGTCAGCTGTCCCGAACTGGTCATAATGCTGCCTCTTCTGGTCATCGCCAAGCACTGCAGCTGCCTCATTTATCTCCTTGAACTTCTCAGCAGAGCCGTCCTCTTTATTGAGGTCAGGATGGTATTTCTTAGCAAGCCTCTTGTAAGCCTTCTTCACTTCCTCTTTTGTGGCATCCCTGCCAACACCAAGGGCCTTATAGTAGTCTTTTGCCATGTTATTTCTGCTTTGATTTTGTGTATTTTATTATGTCCTTGAATAGTTTTTCCACAAATCTCTCATCCAGGCCAGTGTCTCTTGTCATCTGCTTGGCATGATGGATGACATCTCTTTCCCTTGCCCTGTCAGTTATTTTTAAACCTTTGCTTTTCTTGAGCTTTCCGATATTCTTTCCGATCCGGATTCTCCTTGAGAGCAGCCTTATCATCCTGCTGTCTATTGTGTCAAGATTCTTCCTCTGTTTTTTGATTGCCTTATCCAGCTTCAATATGATCACCAAGCTTTGCAGGGTCAAGACCTATTTTCCTGAATATCTCCTCCTCAAACCTGTACATCGCTTTTTCTCCTTTCAAGAACTTTTCATTCACATGGGAAGAATACCTCTTTCTTGCATACTCAAACCTCTCCTTGAGGGGCACAATGACATCCTCCTGGCATCTTTTGTCTGAGTAGTTCAGCACCTTGCTCTCAAACGTCATTTCTTTGTCTGCCATATCCTGGATGAAATGCTTTTTTGCGACATAACCCACTCTTTCAAAGCCTTTCTCAGAAAGAATTCTGTACGTCTCTTCTCCATGGTTGCCTGTATGGAGTGTCTTCATCTTGTCCAGGTCATGCAGCAATGATGCCCTGTCAACAAGCTTAACATCAATCTTGATGCCTTTCTCCTTCAGCTTTTTGGCGAGAAACACAGCTACCTTGTTCACAGCAAAAGAGTGCTTTCTGACACGGTCTG
>DATDWE010000002.1:0-2945 GCA_035289765.1 Candidatus Nanoarchaeia archaeon | reverse complement strand
GCAGGTCAGGGAATCCCCTTGGGAGCCATGCTGCTAAATTATTTTTTAAGATGATAAGCAATAATGATCGCATCATATTTTGCAAATATCTTATATGGGAATTGAGTAAATCTCTCAATGAAAGAGAGATAAATGACATGCTAAATTTGCTGTTTCATACTGGCACTTTAATAAGGGTAGAAATGAGTGTAAAGGAATATGATGAGGCAAGAAAGATATCAAATGACCGAAACCTGCCATTTGTAGACTGCTTAAATGCTATAATAGCAAGAGATAATGATGCAGTGCTTGTCTCTCAGGACCAGCATTTTCATAATTTTCTATCAGATATTGTAAAGACAGCCAGACCGCAGGACATCATTTAGATCTATTTTCAAATTCTGCTATTATCTCCCTGCCTACCTCCTCTCTTATCTCTCTCAATCTCTTGTCGCTTGTTTTTGTCTTTGCAGATCCCCTGAACTTCATGAACTCTTTTATAAGCTCAGCCCTGCTTAAGCCTGCAAACTTGTCCGCTTTCTTTAGAACATCTTCCTGAAACTTGACTGTGGCTGTCTCCATAGTAATCCATTGTAATACAAAGTGATATTTAAGCCTTGTGGTGTTATTTCCGTGGATTTTCCGGCCTATATTGACAGCAAACTATTTAAACAACCTTCTTTTCTTTTTTTATGTGGTTTGAATGACTTTGAGAATAAAGAAATTTCTCCAGAAGATGCCCCATCTCCAGAATCCCATACTCATAGAGGGACTGCCGGGCATAGGCAATGTGGGCAAGGTGGCTGTTGATTTCATGGTCGACAGGCTCAATGCAAAGAAGATAATGGAGATATACTCGCATTCCTTCCCCCATTCTGTCTTTGTGAATGAGGACAATCTTGTTGAACTTCCTACTGTTGAGCTGTTCTACAAGAAGAGAAAGGGCAAGAGGGATCTCATATTCCTTGCAGGAGACATCCAGCCTCTTGATGAGGAGTCCTCTTATGAGTTCTCGCACAAGGTGCTTGATATACTTAAAGAGCTGAATGGCAGCGAACTCATCACACTGGGAGGCATCGGCCTTCCTGACATCCCAGAGAAGCCCAGGGTATATTGCACAGGTACATCAAAGAAGATGATTGAGAAGTACAGGAAAGGGGAGAAGATCAGCAAGAACCTTTTTGGCGTTGTTGGCCCGATTGTGGGCGTTACAGGATTATTGATAGGGCTTGCAAAGGAGAAGAATATAAACGGAGTGTGCCTCCTCGCAGAGACATACGGCCATCCACTGTATCTTGGCGTGAAAGGAAGCAAGGAGGTTTTGAAGATACTCAACAAGAAGCTTTCGCTTGACCTTGACGTCCAGTCAATAAGCAAGGAGATTGAGGACATTGAGGAAGAGCTCGCAAAGAAAGTAAAGGACATCAATGAGATAATGAAGCCAAAGAAGGAGCATACTGATTATATTGGTTAAATATTATTCACCGAACTGAGACAAAAACTGCTGTTTCTTTCACTATTGAATAATAAATAAAACAGAAACAAATATAAATCAGATATGAAATACCTTATTTATGGGGGCTCCGGTAATGCGTGGTAAAGGTATTGGATTTTCTAGGCTTTTTCATGAATTGCGAGGAGCTGAAAGAACTGCAGAGCGGGGTGTTATGAGATGGGAGATGTAGTGTATCTATCTGAAGTGAAGGCAAGGAATATTGTTGATGATTATATGAGGAATGAAGGTGTTACCAGAACAACACAGGAGATTCTTGACAGCGGGATTGTCCCAAAGCTGAAAGGCTTTATTGTCCAGCCAGGAAAGGTCTCTGACTCGATATATGGTGGCAAAGGAAACTTTGTTATGAAGAAGAAAACATGGGAGAACTACAGGCAGAACATACAGAGAGATGATTACACAGTCACTGAATTTACAGAGATAGAAAAAGGCAAAGAGGTGCAGAATGTAAGGGTTGAGTTTGAGAATCCTGAATTGTATGACAGGTCCGGAGTGCCCCTGAGGATAATGGTCAGATCTGAAAGGATCTCAACGCATGATGTGGGCAGAGGGATCATCCCGTTCAAAGACCAGATTCTTGCAATGAACCATAACTTCATGAGAGAGCTTGTGAGAAGAGATATTGGGTCCTCGCAGTATGATATTGCAGGGCTGGACAGCAATGCAGTGGTCATTGCAGCAGAAAACCTGACTCCTGTGAAGTTTGAGAATGTGCTCAGGGAGTATATGGCAAGGACGACAACAAAGACATCTCTTTTTTATGCCTGGCAGAATGGAGAAAAAGAGTTTGCAGGCAAGCCAATACCTGAGGGTTTGTTTCCAAACTGCAAACTGCCCTTCTTGTGGGAGACTCCCTCAACAAAAGGCGAGAGTGATATGACTGTCAGTCCGCAATGGCTCGTTGATAATGGGATCTGCACAGAAAAAGAGCTTGTGTATACAATCAACGGATCTAAAAGTGCATTTAGGAGAGTCTCAGAGCTCCTTGATTCAAGCGGCATCATACTTGTGGACACAAAGATAGAGCATGGAAGAGACAGATTTATGACAATCAAATCCCAAGACGAGCTGTTCACAATGGACTCTTCAAGATTCTGGCTCAAGGAGGATTATCAAGCCCAGTTGACATTGTTCTTGCAGGGAAAATTCAAGGAGCTGGAAGAGTATATCAGGGATACTCAGCCTGGAATAAATGAGAAAGAGTATAAATTCGACGGCAAGGTTGTGATAACCCCAAGATCTTACTCAAAGGAATTTGCAAGAGGATATTCAACAGGTGATAATCCTTACACTGAAGAAGAAAGGGCGCTCATTGCTGTAAGGTATATAATGGGAATACAGCATCTGCTCAATATCCCTTTCAAGCCTGACATGAGGCCGAGAGAAGAAAGAGTGGTCTCAGGATTAGAGACTATTGTTGAGAGACTGGCAGCCTGAAAATGCAAACACT
>DATDWE010000001.1:0-3545 GCA_035289765.1 Candidatus Nanoarchaeia archaeon | reverse complement strand
TTCTCCCTCTCATACACAATGCCTGCTCCTGTGGAGGCAAAAGGCTCTATTGCAAACACCATCCCCTCCTCGATCTCTGTCCTGTCGCCGTTGTCATAATTAGGGATAGAAGGCGGTCCATGGACAATGAACTGGCCGACGCCGTGGCCTCCAAGATTCCTCACAGGCGCAAAGCCGTGCTTTGCTATCGCAGCCTGTATTACTTTGCCTACCTCCCTTGCTGTCACTCCTGGCTTCACTGCTTTTATCGCGCTGTCAAGGGCTTCTTTTGCAGCATTCACAAGCTTCTCATTCTTCCTGTCTTTGCTGAGGTCAACTGTGACTGCAGTGTCAGCGACATAGCCGTCAACATGCACTCCGATGTCAAGCTTCACAAGATCCCCTTCCCTGAACTCGGTCTTGTCATCTGGCGTTGCGCAGTAATGGGCAGCAATCTCATTCATGGATATCTGGGCAGGAAAAGCTAGGTTCCCTCCAAGTGACAGTATCTTCTGCTCAATCTTCTCTGTCACATCAGACAATGAAGCTCCGACCTTTATCAGGCCTATTCCAAACTCCCTTGCCTGGCTGGCTATTTTTCCTGCTTTCCTGTACTGCTCAATGCCTTCAATTTGCATTAAAAAGAGAGGATATCCATGATTTAAAAGGTTTTCCAATTATACTAACCAGAAGAAGCAAGCCTTTGGATCAATTCGTCGCTCTTTTTTATTCCGTCAGGAATCCTGCCTTTAAAGAACTCACGAGTATTCTCAAACTTCTGCTTATATCCTTTCATATCGCCATGTTCTATGATTGACGCCCATATATTCACTGCAGTATCGAATTCGAGATCATCTCTTCTTATGCTTTTATCAAACAATGCAGCTTTTATTGACTCCTCAAGGAGTTCTTTGTTCTGGAAAAGATACTCCACAATACCCAGCCTAAGCCTAAAAGGCGGTGTCTGGCATATCAGATTCTTGTAAGGATTTATGCCTAACTTGTGCCATGCATCCACCATTCCAAAGAGACTTAAGTGTGAATTTGGTGTCCTATCCTTTTTATTACCTAGGCTGTATTCTCCCATGATTGAATCATCAAGCATGATAGCAGAACTTAGATCGCCAAATACATAATCTTTGGCTTTCATAATCCTTTTTCTAAATTTGGCCTCATCCTTATGGATCATCGATTTAAACAGATCGGATACAGACCTTGCGTACTGTCTTATCTGCTCTTGAGCATAAGGATTCATTATAGCAAGTCCTCCATAGACGTGTGATTTCCCACCATACATCCTCAAAGTCATAAGTATCTTCACATTATCTATTCCTCCAACATAAGAGGTATTCTCCCATGGAAACTTTCCTACATTCTTCCAAGCAGTTCCCATGCTGAGGAAACCAAGATGGGTATTTACCTGGGTATCAGCAGTTATCCTGTCATGTTCCTTATATGAAGGAATCTCAACAATATTTGATCCAAGAACTTCAAGTACTTGTATGAATAGGTCATAATCCTTATCAGAGCTTCTGTGCCTTATGGCCACTAATGTCTGTCCTTTTGGATTTACTTTAGGGCCATGCAAAGAATGGCATGTGTTTATGTGAACATTATCTGGAAGGTATTCTTCAAATGCATTTATCTCAGGCGTCTTTACTGAGGTCTGGCCAGCAACAATAGCTCCTGGCCTAGTTGCATGACCATATCTTCTCACTGCATCAGCTATATTCTCTGCTTCGACACAGTAGAATATCACATCACTTTTCATTGAAACTGCTATGCCATCATCAAGAATATGAATCCCTGTTCCTTTTAGTTTTTCTTCCAGTCCATCTCTTTTCTCAGGCAGATCACATCCATTGACCTCAAATCCAGTTTCAGCATATTTCTTGGCGTACATCTGCCCCATATCGCCAAGTCCAATTATCCCTATTTTCATATTAAACCCCAATAATTAACCTAATAAATAACCCCAACAACAACCCCTGAGATGTCATCAAACCTTCTTTTGCCTGGGTCAATCGCAGGGCTATTGTCTCCTTTGGTTATAAAATACCTGCCACCAGAATCTTCTCCAACCTCAATGACCCTGTGTATGATAAGGCCGTCTGCGAATATTGTCCTGAAAGAGATAACATCTCCGACATGGACATCCTCCTCAGACTCTGGCTTTATCTCAATGCTGTTTGCCCCTGAATCAATGAACGGGTCCATGGAGTTCGTGTCTGTGAAAGACGCCCAGGAAGCATCTTTAACGTCAATAACAATCTTGTCAGACAGGACATGGATATTGCTCTCCTGTATGCGGTCTGAGGGTGATCCCAACTCAGCGCTCCTGCTGCTGAAGATGCCAAAGGACAGGGGCATCTCAAGGCTGTAAGACCCAATGCCTGCTGAGAAGACTCCAACAGCAATTCCAAGTGCAAAAACAGCTGCAAAGCATGCTAAAAACCATTTATTAAAGCCCCAAACCATATTGTTACTGTGTAGGGATTAATTATTTTATAAAGCTTTCCTTTGTTATACCACCTAATAGTACTAAACAATAGAAATATTTAAATACCCCCCATGATTACTGGATATAACAATGGTCACATGCCAACGCTGTGGTTCAGATATCCCAAGCTTGAACAAGCTTAGAAAATGGTGTGTTGACTGCAGACGTGTTCTCACAAACGAGCGGGCCAAAGAAAGGAACAAGAATAGAAGGACATCCAGTAAAAGCAGGAAATAAGCCAGAATTCTTTTATGATATATGTCTGTTTTGGGCATATATCTATAATTATAGGTTATAACTATAATAGTTATAACATATTACTAAGAATGTATAGTGGAAGCATGTAAAATCTAAAAGAGAATGAAAATAATAACAGAATAGATATCATCACTACTTGATTCTTATGGCCTCAAGGTTCCTTGGAGCATTTGTCTCAACCCTGTTCTGCTTGTGTATAGAAGATGCAAGATCAAGGCATCTTGAGTTCTCTCCGTGGTTGACTATGACTTTCTTTGGCTTTGGATCGCATCTTGCGACAAAGTTCATGAGCTGTTTCCTGTCTGAGTGGTCGGATATGTCCACTTTGTGGATATCCATCTTAAGATTCAGGACCTCTGTCTTCTGGCCTTCCCTGAATGTGAACTCCCTCTCACCATTCTGTATTCTTTTTCCAAGGGAGCCCTCTCCCTGGTAGCATGAGAAGATCAGGGTGTTCCTTGGATTGTCTCCAAGCGCCTTTAGATACTCTACAGACGGCCCACCCACAAGCATTCCTGAAGTTGCCAGGATCACGCATGGCCCTTTCTCCTCAATAACCTCTCTCCTCTCTTTTGCAGATCCCACTCTCTTGAATATTGGTGAAAGGAATGGGTTCTGGTCCTTGTGGAATATCAATCTTCTTATCTGGGAATTGAGGAATTCAGGATAAGCAGTATGTATTGCAGTGACATCCCACACCATGCCGTCGATGTATATAGGAATCTCAGGAAGCTGCTTGCTTCTCACAAGATTCTCTATAAGTATGATCATGTCCTGGGCCCTTCCTGATCCAAGGACAGGGATAAGC